>JALOOL010000504.1 GCA_025454425.1 Hydrococcus sp. Prado102
ATCGCTATTTTATTGTTGGGTTTCGTCCCTCAGCTATTCCCCATCCTCACCACACATTTAGCGTTAATACAGAAATGCCAATCCCCAGCGCCAATCCGACTACTACTTGAAAGGGAGTGTGTCCGAGTAATTCTTTGAGTCGTTCCTCATCAAACTGATTTCCATCCTGAAAAAACTCATCGACAATTTGATTGAGAATCCGCGCTTGCTTTCCCGCCGCCTGACGAACGCCTGCTGCATCGTACATAACGATAACTGCAAATAGAGACGCGATCGCAAATTCGGGAGACGACCATCCTTTTGTCAAACCTACACCTGTTGCTAGCGCCCCCACTAAGGCAGAATGGGCGCTTGGCATTCCTCCTGTCGTGACCAAAAATCGGAGGCTAACTTTTCCATGTCGAATCAGTTCGATGAAAAATTTTAGTCCTTGCGCAATCAGACAAGCTAGTACGGAAACTACTAATATTTGATTGTTTAAAATCGTCTCAAAATCTTGCATAACCGACCGTTTCAGACAATTTAGTGTTTGCGAGTCACGATATAAGTTGCGATCGCTTTTAAGGGATTTGCTCCCTCTCCATAGGGTGCTAATTCAACAATAGCTTCATCTACTAACTGTTGTGCTTGTTTTTTCGATTCCTCGATTCCCCACAAACTCGGATAAGTTGCTTTTTGCGCCTGTAGGTCTTTTCCTGCTGTTTTTCCTAGTTCTTCCTGGGTTGCCGTAATATCTAAAATATCATCGACGATTTGAAAGGCTAAACCAATATTTTGAGCGTACTTAGACAGTCGTTGGATATCTTCATCCGGTGCGCCTGCTAGGATTGCGCCAGAAACCACCGACGTTTCTAATAAAGCACCCGTCTTGTGCGTGTGAATAAAGGTCAGCGTATCGACTGAAATATCGGTCTTTCCTTCCGACTCTAAATCTAGCACCTGACCGCCCACTAATCCCGCTGCGCCGACGGTACGACCCAAACGGGCAATTACGTCTAAAATTTTCTGTGGAGGTACGTTTTGCGTATTGGCGGCGACATATTCAAACGCATATGCCAGCAACCCGTCACCCGCTAAAATTGCAATATCTTCGCCAAAAACTTTGTGGTTGGTTAACTTACCTCGCCTGTAATCGTCATTGTCCATCGCAGGGAGATCGTCGTGAATTAATGACATAGTATGAATCATTTCTAGGGCACAGGCAGTTGGCATCGCCATTTCTACCCCTCCTCCTATCATCTCGCAAGTAGCAAGGCACAGAATCGGACGCAAGCGTTTTCCACCTGCTAGCAGCGAGTAACGCATTGCTTCATAGATTTTTTCTGGCTTACTAATGGAAAGCGATCGCTCTAATGCTTCTTCTACTAATTGTTGTTTTTCTTTTAAGTAGAAAGCTAGATTGAAATTTGACGATTGATTCTCCTGTGCTACCTTTTCACCCGTCGTAACCATGTGTTCTTGCCTTGAACCTACCAACTTTTCTAATTATTACCCGATGTGACGCTTTCACCAAATTAAACTTTTGTAGCAATTTTGAGAGCTAAGCGATTTTTCTATATTAGTTCGTGCGTTCTAGTATGTTAGTAAATTGGGTTATGCCATAAGGCAGGCGATCGCCAACGTACCTCAACCCAACATTAACCTACAGCAGCCAAGCAGCAAGATAAGCTCAGCTTACCTTACTCACGATATATAGATAATACTTCTCATTGCCAATAAAAGCATGGGTAAATTTATTTAAAAAAGAGATTTTTAAATCGTTTCTCGAAGTATTGAGTTCATAGTTAAGAATTAATAAAATTTCTTGCTTTTTCTGCTGCAATACTTCACTAATTCGCTCTAAAACCTCGTCGGCATTTAAGCTATTGCGTTGATGGGTAAATAAGACAAAACTCCCCAGTTGTCGCGTTTCTGGATAATAAATTTTTCGATTGAGATAAGCACAAATAGGAGAAATAGCAAAATCTTCGCTTCCGGCAATAAACATCTGCTCTAATTTTTGACTTTGAATATATTTTGCCGTATCGCGACTGGCTGAATAAGGAATGACTAAATCTCGACTAAAAGAAACAATTCCCGCTGCTAGTTGTGCGTATAAAATAGTCATAATAAAAGTTGTTTTATATCTATTTACAAAATTAATCCATTTAGCAATTGCACTTTGTTTGTTTTTCAAACAACTTATTACTAAATCAGATTGAGGAGAATAACTAGCTAACCATAACGCGATCGCAAAAACCAAATAAAGATGTCCATAGTGTCTGGCAGAACCTAAAAATTTGACATAAGTAAATGTCAGAATTTCTAAATTTGCCAACAAGTAAAAGAATAAAATAAAGGGCTTTTTAATGAAAATAGTTGCTGCAAAAAATAAGATTGCTAAAGAAACAATGGCAAAAATTGAAACATCTAAAAATCTAGACTCAGCCGGAATCAAAATTAAAATATAACCATTCCAAATTCTAGTAATTGTTTTAGCAAAATGAAACAGGTTAAAATCAACAGTCCATTCTGTTAATCCTCCTTGTAAATTACTATCCATCGGAGGGAGTAAGATAGCTATTGACAAGCTTATGCCAATAAGAAATATAGCTAAACTAATCAAAATATTTTTAAGGCTTGCTGTAGTTCGATAATTAAGTAGATTGCCACATAAATACTCTGCAACTAAAGTTATAAAAAGCGCGATCGCGATTAACAAACAATAAGCATTCGTATTGACCATCAAAGCTAAAGTTAAAGCAACCCATAGATAAGTTTTTTTTCTGGTTTTAAAGACGATACAAAAAAGAACGATCGCCAATAAACCGATTGCATAATTTCTACTAATTAGTAAAAACTCATAAAAAGGTAAATACCCAAAGACAAATAAGACTTTTTGTAATTTAGAAAAAGGAGACAATCTTAAGAATAAATAAGCTGACGTAGTAGCGATTATTAAGTGCAATAATTGCATGGCTACTGGGTTGGCAGTAAATTGGTTTAATAAATCGAGTAAAACATACCAAAGAAGAGGATGACCTTCATATTTAACGTTAGCAATTAATTCGCTAATAGTATAACTATCTCTTGTCAATAACCAACCATTTAACTCATCTCTCCACATGGCATGATTGAGAATTCCAATTGCACCGATCGCAAAAAAGATAGAAATGAAGACTCGCACAAAAACTCGGTCATTGTCTCGAATAACGTGCAAAAAATCTTGCGATCG
>JALOOL010000180.1 GCA_025454425.1 Hydrococcus sp. Prado102
AGTGAAGGTAGAAGTCGATATCTCTCGTGCATTCTGAAGGGTTAGCTGCTGAGTTGAAATCTCAATCTTTCCTCCCCGATTTCCTCCCACGGTCGCGGGAGAAAAGAAAATAGGTCTTCCCCCTCTATTGGTTCCTCCAAGTTCTGCTGTAATCGCTCCCGTGTTGTTGAGAATGATAGAGCGAGCATCGAGCTTGATGTTTCCTGAAAGTCCCCTTCCATCATTGCTCGTCGTGATAAGAGCGCCATCGCTAACTCTCAATCGATCTGTATTAATAGTTACATTTCCAGACTTTCCACTCGGTAAGGAAAACCGACCAAAAAGCCGTCCGTCAACTAGATTGGCGGATGAAGCAATTGTACTGGGATTGAGCGATTGCCCTCCGGGCAGCGGCAAAGCCGATCGCGGTGCTGTTCCCGTCACTTCTACGAATTCAGAAGCATCAATGTTAACGTTGCCAGCCGTGCCGCCAGCAAAGGTAGAAGCACCAAGTATTGCCCCATCTCGCACAGACAGTTTCCCTGTTGTAATATCGATGTTTCCGGCTGGCGACGCAGTGAATGTTGACGTACTTAAAGTACTTATAAAGCGACCGTCTGACGAAAAGCCTACTAATTCGATTTCTTCAGTCGCATTAATTGATAAATTTCCTCCGTTTCCTCCAGTTAAGCTCGCGCTATTTCCTATCAAACCGCCGCTTTGAGTAGATATCCCCGAACCATCTCGAACGTCCAATCGTTGCGTATTAATGGTGAGGTCGCCTGCTCTGCCCTTGCCATTGACCGAGTTGGTAAACATTCCTGTTGGCGTTATAGCAGTGACTGGCGTATTGCTCAATTCTACAAACTCGCTCGCATTAACGATTAGATCTCCTCCCCTACCATCGCCCAAAGTCGCCGTAACGATCGCCCCTCCATCTCGGAGCATTAACTTGCTGGTATCGATCGTTACTCTTCCTGCTGGACTGTTAGTAGATGTCGTGCTGGCTATCCCAGAACCGCTCAGATCGACTCCTCTATCGGCTTTTATGATTATATCGCCTCCTTTTCCCGTCCCAAAGGTACTCGTAGAGACTATAGCGCCTTCTCTCAAGTTCAATTGCGGAGTCTTGATGGTTAAGTTGCCTGCTCTACCAGCCGAATTCGATCCCGTAAATAAGCCATTACTAATATCGGATATATCGTTAGCGCCCGTTAAAAATCTATTAATTGTTTCTTGGTAAGCTTCAAATCCATCGCCCGCCAGTTCGACCGATTCTGAAGCTCGAACGATCAAATTGCCTCCCGCACCTTGCCCTAATGTAGTTGTGGCTGCAAACGAGCCATCGCTGAAAATCAATCGACCCGTTTCCAGTGTCAAATTCCCTGCTGCTTGGGCGCCTCCATTAATATTAGAAATTTGGCTGTTATTGTGCGCCTGAATGGAATTTCGCGCCTGCAAAGCGATGCTACCGCCTCGACCGCCTATGTTTGGTAAGGTGACTGCTGTGATGCCAGCGCGATCGCTCAAAAAGATCGATCCAGCATTTATCCTTATGTTTCCTGCGTCGCCCCGCCCTAGATTAGCCGTAGTGATTTGAGCGTCTCTGCTCAAGCTAACTCGCTCTGAATTAATCGTTAAGTGTCCTGCATCGCCACTGGGCAAGGGATCTTGGTCAAATAGCCCGATCGCCCCAGCACTAATTATACTTCGAGAAGAATTTGTAACGCCAATGCCGCTAACTTCAACCGACTCGCTGGCGTTGAGGGTCAAATCTCCGCCATTCCCAGCGCCAAAGGTGGCAGATACTAGACCTCCCCCATTGCGAATAACTGCTTGCTTGGTTGTTACTGTCGTATTTCCAGCCTCTCCCGCACTCGAACTAAAAGACCCAACTACACTACTAAAACCGGGAGCCTCGCCGATAATTGAAACCGATTCGCTAGCATTCAGAGTAAGATTTCCTCCACCTCCCGAACCAAAAGTTGCAGTAATTAGCCGTCCGCCATCTCGTGCGATTAGCTGCCTGGTATTGACGATCGCATCTCCCGCATCCCCAGCACTGTTACTAAAAGACCCAACACTGCTAGGAAAATCAGGTGCAACCCCCCTAATTAAAATTGAGTTGCTAGCGTCTATCCTCAAATTGCCTGCATCTCCTTGACCAAATGCTAAAGCACCGACAATTGCGCCGTTGCTAACCGTCAAGTTTGTGGTAGAAAGCGAGAAATTTCCAGAGTTTCCTTCGTTTATCGACAGCGTTCCTAGCGTAGTGAAGTTGCCTGGGATTGCTGGAGATGAGCCATTGACAAAAACGCTCTCCTGTGCAACAACGTTTAGCTCGCCTCCATCCCCGCTACCAAAAGTACTCGTACCAACCCTACCGCCATCTGCGATCGCTAATTTTGGCGCAGTAATGGTAACGCTGCCGCCCTTGCCAGAACCAAATGCTTCTGTACTTACCGTACTGATAAATCCGCGATTCTCTGGCGAAACTCCTCTTAGTTCTAGCGATTCGCTGGCATTAATCTCGATCTCGCCTGCATTCACATTACCTAGATTCTGAAGTAATACCGCAGAACCCTCGGCAATCTCGATCTGCGCTCCCTGCAACCGGATCGAACCACCGACAATTCCACTGGCATCTACTAGGGATGCGGCATTAAATTGTATGTTGCCGAAGCTTGACATTCCCTCATAACCTAATCTCCAACCTGGGGAATTAGAAACAGAATTCAGGCTGACTTGTCCTTGTCCGACGCTACCCAATTCAATCGTTCCCAGTTCTCCGGTTCGTACAATCCCGCCATCAAAGGTTAGATTGCCGCCAACTAAAGCTAGCGTCTGACCTGCTGATACTGATAATCCTGCTGGGAGAGGATTTGGTCGCTCGATTGGCGGTCTGCCATCGTCGCCAAAAGATAAATTGTGTCCGGTATTTTGTACGCGAATAGGGGTCGGATTTTGTCCGAATTGCAATCCTACTGGAACGCTAACGGTTAGTAAAGGTTCGGCTTGGGGATTGGTGGCGCTAAATACGGTTCCGTCGGCAAACTTTAGACTATCGGACGTGCTTGCTAAAAAAGAACCGCCAATTTGCAAGCGAGCGTTGGCGCCAAAATTAATACCGTTTGGATTGATCAAAATAAAATTAGCGCCGTAGTTTTCTCTAATCAATCCATCAATATTAGAAATCGAGCCGCCCGTCACCCGACTGATGATATTGTCAACGTTACTTGCATTAGTTGCGTTTTTAAAAAAAGCTTCGCCACCACGAGGAACGGAAAATTCTTTAAAGCTATGGAAGAGATTGCCCCCTGCTTGGGAACCTCCAGTAATCTCAAACGCATTACCCGATCGCCTGACATTGGTTGGTAATGTTCCGTCTGAGGATATCTGTGCTTGACTTTGGCGATCGCTAACTACAAAGGGCATGAAAGTAACGATGAAAATTAGAGTTTTGCTTGTAATCTTTTTCATCTCAAACTAATAATGTAAAACTTGATTGAAATGTAAAACTTAATAAAAATAACGTTAAAGTTACCTTGGATTTAAATAAATTGTCTTGCAAAAAAATTTTAGATAATTGTTCTAAAAATCATGATATTGAGTCTATATTTAAGCATAAAATTAGGTCAAGTTAGAAAGGAAACCATTATGAACGCGAAAAAACTTTGTCTGTCTCTATGGATAACTCCAGTAGTGATTGGAAGTACTATTGCAGCATCGATGCAGGCGAGTTCGGCTGCGCCTACCAATGTTGCTTGCAAGAGCGACACTAGTACGCCAAGGGCGATCGTCACTTTCTCAGAACAAGGCAAAACCCAAGAAATTGCCATCCTGAGCTTTCTTCCACAGTATTTTTCCTCCCAAGTGGCTTTAGAAAATTGTCAGAAAACTGCCGCAACTTTGCAAACGCTTTATAGTACGGACAAAGCAAAGTATTTAACGGCTCAAAAACTCAACGAACAAACAGTAGTTTGTGCGGTAGAACGTAGGGGTATGGGTTGCGATCGCGACAGCGCAACAGTCTTATTTGCGATCGATGGAGAAGTTAACCCCTCACAAGCGCTCTATGATATGTTGGGTAACGAATTCAAGCAAGCACACCCCCCTAGTTCTAGAACAGTTAGTCGAATTTACTCAGATATCCAACCTCGTTGGTTAAAGTGGCCGTGGTAAAGGCTTGGTTTGGGAAAAGGGAAAAAGATAAATGTAAGTTTTCCCCTTTTCTCCGAATAAAAGCAAAAAGCCTACAAATCTAGAGTCGCTTCGACGAGATCGACCGCTCGATGCAGGCAAAAGCCAACTTTCTCGCAAACGCGCTGCATAGCTCGATTTTCTGGTAAGATATCGGCTTTGATTCGCTCTAGTTTCTCTTCTTTTCCGACTTGCAACAATCGCCGCAACAACTCGGTTCCCAATCCGCGACGCTGAACGGAATCGCTAACTAGCATCGAAAATTCGGCTTCTTTAGTTCCATGCAATTTACTCAAGCGAACAGCGCCGATAATTTCGCGTTTTCCCGTATCTGGATGTTTATAATCTGCTACTAAAGCCATTTCGCGATCGTAGTCGATAAAACAAATACGGGTCAGTCGTTCGTGAGCAATGCGCCGATTGAGAGTCACCAAATGAAAGTAGCGAAAATAGATACTTTGTTCTGACAGCGACTTGTGAAACTCTGCTATTAAGGGTTCGTCTTCGGGACGGATAGGACGAATGGTGATTTCGGTTCCATCTGCCATCGTCCAAGGCGCTACATATTGTCTCGGATAGGGTCGAATGGCAGGTTTAGGAAGCTTCTCTTCTGGCGTATCTTTGGAATGGAGGATGATGCGTGCATCGAGGGCGATTAAGCGTTCGGCGGAAGCCAGCAAGGGGTTGATATCAATTTCTTGAATCCACGGCTGTTCGACGACAAGTTGGCTGAATTTAACCATCAATTGCTCTAGGGCAGGCATATTGACGGGTCGCCGTCCGCGAACGCCTTGGAGCGCTTGATAGATCTTGGTTTGCTCCATCATTCGACGTGCCAGAGTAGTATTGAGAGGCGGTAGCGCGATCGCGCGATCGCGGTAAACTTCTACTAGTTGTCCCCCGCTACCAAAGAGCAGGACTGGCCCGAATTGAGGATCGATGCTACTACCGATAATTAATTCGTAGCCGCCATCGAGGTTCATCATCGGCTGAACTGTGACCCCTTGGAAATGTTCTGCACCCGCTTTTTCGGTAACGGAAGTCTTAATGTCTCGATAGGCCCAACGCACGTCTTCGACATCGGTAAGATTTAACTGTATTCCTCCTACCTCGGTTTTATGGGTAATGGTTTCTGAGAGAAGTTTGAGAACGACTGGATAGCCGATAGATTCGGCTAACTTAACGGCTTCCTCTTCTGTATTGGCAACGCCTGTTGGAGCAACTGGAATGCCATAAGCTGCTAGAACCTCTTTCGATTCTGACTCGGTAAGGAGAGTGCGATCGCTTTGGAGTACCGATTCTATAATATGCTTGGCTTGGGTGCGGTTAATTCCTGCCTTGTCATCGGCGAGTAGTGTAGGCGTTTCATAGATACCGCGCAAATTATAGTTATACTGCCACATAAAATTAAACGTTCGGGCAGCAGAATCGGGATAGCGATAAGTAGGAATGTTATTACTGTTGAGAATCTTTTCTCCTTCTGCAATCTCTACACCTCCCATCCAGCTTGCCAAAACGGGTTTACTAGCCGTTTGTGCGTATTGTTGCAAATTGTGGGCGGTTTGCGTGGGGTCGGTCATGCCTTGCGGCGTAAGGATAACCAACAGTCCATCGTTATTGGGGTCTTTGATGGCAATATCTAAGGTTTGGGTATAGCGTTGGGGGTCGGCATCGCCAAGAATATCGATAGGATTGTTATGACTCCAATGAGGCGGTAACACTTGATTGAGATGCGCGATCGTATCTATTGAAAGTTCTGCTAGTTCTCCGCCAGTATTAATGAGTGCATCGGTCGCCAGTACGCCTGGCCCTCCTGCATTGGTAATGATGGTTAGACGAGGGCCTTTAGGAAGGCGAGGCTGTTTGGCGAGGACTTCTGCCATGTTAAATAATTCAGAAATCCGATTAAATTTTAGTACTCCACAACGACGAAAAGCAGCATCTAGAACGTCTTGGCGACCCGCCATTGCCCCTGTATGGGATGCAGAAGCTTTAGCAGCGGCTTCTGTTTGACCCGCTTTGATAACGATAATTGGCTTAGTCAGAGCAACTTCTCTAGCAGCCGAGAGAAACGATCTCGCATTGCCAATCGATTCCATGTAGATGACAATACTTTTAGTGTTGGGATCGTCGCCTAGATAGTAAATTAGATCTCCCCAATCGACATCGAGCATCGAACCGATAGAAGCAAAGGCACTAAAACCTACATTTTCTGACAAACTCCAGTCTAGGACAGCCGTACATAACGCGCCGCTTTGACTGATAAAGCCGAGATTGCCAGGATGTGCCATCGTACTTGCAAAGGTCGCATTCAATCCCGTATGTGGATTCATCAACCCCAAACAATTCGGCCCGATAATACGCATCTTTCCTCGTGCCGTTTGCTGAATTTGTTGCTCTAATTCCAATCCGGCTCGACCGCTTTCTTTAAAACCCGCCGAGATAATAATAGCGCCTTTGACCCCAGCCTCGACGCATTCTGCTACGATCGCGGGAATCGTCGGCGCTGGAGTTGCAATGATGGCGAGTTCGACAGGAGTGGGAATCGATTTGATGTCAGGATACGCTTGAATCCCTAAGACGTTATTTCGCTTGGGATTGACTGGATAAACCGTCCCGCCAAAAGGACTGCTAATCAAATTCCACATTAGCGTTCGTCCTACGCTTCCTTCTTTTTCCGTCGCGCCGACGAGTGCGACTGTCTGGGGCGTAAAAAATGCGCTTAGGGGTTGACGTTCGGAACGCAAAAGATCGTAAGCTGGATCGGTAGTTGAATTGATAGGCTTAAGCATAGTTGCACCCTTGGGACTTCTTACCATGCAGCCTAGTCGTTAACTCGACTCGAAACCGCTATTTTTAAGGATTCCTTAAGCGATCGATTATTCATTCTTATCAGTCGGACGAAATTTTTGAAATCTTAAGTGAATGTTGCTCAATTAATTCCGATTCTCATTATTCTCTTGCTCGTTGCCGCTGTCGTTGCCTTGCTCTCCCGCTATCTACGTATTCCTTACGTCACGGGTTTAGTGTTGGCGGGTTTGGCAATTACAGAACTTCTGCCAAAACAAATTGGCTTAGATGACTCTTTAATCCTGAATCTATTTTTGCCAATTCTCCTGTTCGAGGCGGCTATCAATACCGATATCAGACGACTTCGCAGCACTATCGAACCCATTGCGCTTTTGGCGGGGCCAGGAGTGGTTATTGCGGCTGGAATAATAGCAGCACTGTTAAAATTTGGACTGGGTTTGACTTGGCTTTCGGCATTCTTGATTGGAGCGATTTTGGCAAACACCGATACGGTTTCTGTTATTGCTGTATTCAACGACATACCCGTTCCTTCGAGGCTTTCTACGATTGTAGAAGGAGAAAGTTTATTCAATGATGGGTTAACGTTGGTTTTATTTAGCCTGATTTTGAATGTCAATGCAACTGGCTCGTTTTCTGTTCTCGACGGATTGCAACAAATTTTTGTCGTCATTGCAGGCAGCCTTTTAGTTGGATTGGCTTTGGGCTATTTGAGTACGGGTAGTACGGGTTTATTGGCTCGGTTAGACGATTCGCTTACGAGTATCTTATTAACAGTCGCAGTGGCATTAGGAACCTTTCAAATCGGTCAGCTTCTAGGCTTATCGGGTGGGGTAGCGGTGGTTATTGCCGGGCTAGTTGTCGGCACGATTGGGCTTTCTAATAACCTATCGGCTTCTAATAAATTGACCTTGTTAAGCTTTTGGGAAATTGCAAGTTTTATCGTCAATAGCTTCATATTTTTACTGATAGGAATAGAAATTGACTTAATAACTCTCTGGCAGACTTTGCCTGCGGTGCTGCTGACGATTTTTGCTTGCCAGATAGGACGTATTGTTTCTGTTTATTCACTATTGGCGCTAATCCGTTGGTTTGACCGTCCAATTCCATTGCGTTGGCAGCATGTCTTGTTTTTTGGCAATATCAAAGGCTCTCTTTCGATGGCACTGGCTCTTAGCATCCCACCTTCACTAGAAGCTAGAGGACAACTCATTTCTATCGTATTTGGAACGGTATTGCTTTCTTTAATCGGACAGGGGTTAAGTTTGCCTTGGTTGGTAAAGCGCTTGCAATTATCTAGCTTATCGTTACCCCGTCAGCAGACCGAACAATTGCAAGCCCAATTAATGAGCGCTAAGGCAGCACAAGATGAGTTGGAAAGTTTGTTAAAATCGGGAGTACTGCCAAAAACTTTGTATGAAGAGATGCGTTCGGCTTATCAGATACAAGTCGCAGGGGCAGAAAAAGCACTTAGAGAAATTTATAATCGTCGTCAGAATGAGTCGGATGCGAATAATGACAATGCTTTTAGCGGGTTTAGCCAACGCGCTCAACTCGATGCTATTCGCCGTCGCTTACTACTCGCAGAAAAAGGAGCGCTCAATGAAGCTGTACGCAAACAAATTCTTTCTGAGGAAATTGTCAAAGACCGAATGCAAAAGATAGACGAGCAATTGTTGAGATTGGAAGATGATTAGTTCGTTAGAAGCGAATTGCCATTGCTATGCGTTTTAATAACTCTACCAGGACTCACAAACGAAATTCCTTGTTGAAACCCACTACCAATCATAATTGCTTCGATCGCGGGTTCGCTAACTTTTGTTTGCGCTACCCACTCGACTATAAATTTAGCTCCCGAACCTCCACTAGTATCTGTACTATCGACGAAAAAATCGACAGAAGCTAGAGCCGCAATCTCAATCGGACGCTCGATATACTTTCTGATTAACTTACCCTCCGAATCGTAGTATCGCACGGCAGTAATGACGATGGAATTGTTCAAATCGGTATTGCGAATACTTAGAGTAGCAGCTAAATCGAAAGTCTGTTTTTTATCTTGATGATAGATGTGGGAGTAAACGGGAACGTAAATGGTTTGACCCGTCACTATCTTAAAATTTTCATCCAAAGTTACTCCTTTTTGAGATGATGAAGGTTCGACTTGCGATTGCCCTCTGGGCAGCGGCAAAGCCGATCGCGGTGAATCCGATTGGGTACAAGAGGTAAATACAATCGTTGCGATCGCCCAATAAAAAAGTAACTTTAGCTTCATTAAACTCAATTTTTTAACAACCTGCCATGAAATCTATGATTTGATGTACAGATCCCGGTTTTGTCACTATTAACACAGTTGAGTCGGGTTTTAATACCGTACTCCCGTTAGGAATCAACAAATCTTCACGGGGATGAGGTTGATAGCCGATAATTAAAGAACCGCTGGGAAACTTTGGATCTTGAGCGATTTGGGCGACGCTACGTTCGACTACATAGCAATTTTTGGGAATAGAGAGTTTAAATACCTCGATCTGCCCTTGCTCGAAGTGCATCATTGATTCAATTTGCGGGTACTCGATCGCATTTACCATCGTAGAAACGGCTAGATCGATAGTACTAATGATATGGCTAGCTCCAGCAAGACGCAACGGTTCGACAAAATCGCGGTGGCGCGATCGCGCTAAAATATGAGGAACGCCATAGTGTCTAGCAAGCGTTATCATGGCTACATTTAATGCATCCGAGCGCAGGACGGCAGCAACAGAGTCAGCTTTACGAATTCCTGCTTCTAACAATACTTCTGTGTTAACTGCACTGCCTTCAAACGCCATTACTCCTACTTGTTCGCGGGCATAACGGCAAGCGTTAGGATCGATATCGACAATCGCGATAGTATGTCCGAGTTCTACAAGCTTTTGGGCTAAACTCAGCCCCACTAAACCCGCTCCACCAATTAGCACGTACATAGGATATCGCGGTTATGGTACTTTTTCGCTGTCCAAAAAATTAAGGATGCGGATGGCGAGACTTGAACTCGCACAGCAAAAGCCACACGCACCTCAAGCGTGCGCGTATACCAATTCCGCCACATCCGCTAGTCCATCTTATATAATATCACATTCTAAACTTGAGGCGCAACCCCTTTAACAGTTATCAGTTTTTGAAGGCAGAGGGCAGAGGGCAGATGGCAGATGGCAGAGGGCAGAAGGAGGTTGAAGGATTGAAGGATTATGGAAAAAGTTAATAATAGGGCAGAAGTCGGAAGTTTTGATTCCCCTTTGTCTTCAAGAGTCCTCCTTATCTCCCTTGTCCTCCGAAGGACGCATCTTTTCCCTAAAAATTGCCGCAATATTAATATTTGGTTAACCTAGCATTAAAATTAATTTAACTTACCAGCATTACTTAATGCTATTTTGAAATGTTAGACGATCGCGTTAATAATAAACCAATTCCAACCGAGCAATCCCATCAATTAAACTGGTTAGAAATCGAGCTTGCTCCTAAAAAAATCGCCAAATTTTTAGGTTTGGTAGTAATAGGATTGTTGCTAGCTAGTACGTTAGGGCAGTTTTCAGCCTATTTTTTGGGTCGTGGGGGATTTCTCGTCCCGTTATTTTATATTGATTACGAACATAATATTCCATCGATCTATTCATCATTTGCTTTACTGTTGTGTTGTCTATTGTTAGCTGCGATCGCGATCGCGAAGAAACAAGAAGGCGACCGCTATACTAATCATTGGCGAGGTTTGTCGTATATCTTTCTATATCTCTCATTAGATGAAGCGACTAGTCTTCATGAAAGAGCAGGTGAAACCCTTGGTAAAATTTTCAATCGCGATGGTATAACTCCCTATATCGGCATAATTCCTATCGATTATGCTTGGCTAATTTTGGGTGCGATTTTTGTCTCTATTTTTTGTTTGTGCTACTTTCGGTTTCTCTTCTCGCTTCCAGCAAAAACAAAATACTGGTTTACGATCTCAGGACTCGGTTACACAATAGGAGCTATGGGAGTAGAATTGATTAGCGCTTATTATAAAGGGGCGTATGGCGCTGAAAACTTGGGTTTGGCAATGATATCAACCGTTGAAGAAGGGTTGGAGATGGCGAGCATCGTTATTTTTATATATGCGTTGACTCAGTATATCAAGACTTATATTAAATCAATTCGTATCTCTTTTGAAAATCGTTAAAATCGTTGATAATATCATAGAAAAATATCGAGCTATTTTTCTAGATAATTAATTCATGATTTTTAAAGAATTAGTGTTACAAAATTTTGGGCCTTACGCTGGTCGTCATACCATCAATCTAAATCCAGAAGTTAACGAACAAACCCATCCAATTATTCTTTTTGGCGGTATGAATGGAGGCGGTAAAACAACACTAATGGATGCCATTCGTCTTGCTTTATACGGACAGCGCGCTCAATGTTCTACTCGCGGTAATTTAGGATATAGTGAGTTTTTAACTCAATCAGTCAATCATCAAACTTCACCAATCGAACAAACTCGCATAGAACTATCTTTAGAACATATTGTAGACGACCAATGGAAAGAACTAAAAATTGTTCGCACTTGGACGAAGAATCCTAAAGATGGTAAAGATAATTTAGGCATATTAGATACAGAGTGGCCTGATAATGCTTTGGCAAATACTTGGGATGAATATATCGAAACTCTTTTGCCTTTAGGAATCTCTAATCTTTTTTTATTTGATGGAGAACAAGTTAAGGAACTTGCCGAACAAGATACCCCAACCCAAGCAGTTATCGATGCAATTCAATCTCTATTAGGACTTGAATTATCCGAACGTTTATCAGTCGATTTAGATATATTAGCAAATCGCAAACGAAA
>JALOOL010000181.1 GCA_025454425.1 Hydrococcus sp. Prado102
TAATCGAATAGGATAAACATTCTGAGCTAATTCGCGATTATTTCTCGCGAATATACAAAGCGGCTTACACTGTCGAATTACAAAAATGGGATACTCCCAGTATAATCTTTATTCACTTTGGTAAAATACACATCTCTTTTCCAACAGACATGAGACAAAATTTGAAAGAACTGACCGAAACTAGCATCTAGATTGTGCTTACATAACATATTTCTAGACCAAAATTTAAAGTCAATATCCTCAACAAATATCATGCCGTTACCGTCACAGAGATGATGACTCAACTTGTAATGAAAGTCTTTTCTTGTCTGGGATATGGTTTGATGCAATCTGGCTATTCTTCTATTTAATTTATGACGATTATTAGAACCTAGTTGTTTATTCCTTAATCTTCTTTGCAGCAATTGCAGCTTGCGTTGAAGAGAATTAAAGAATTTAGGTCTTTTAATCAGTTCATTATTAGAAGTAGCGGCAAAATAATCAAGTCCAATATCTATTCCTAACGGATTACCGTGAGGGAAAGGGTCTGGTACATTAATGTCTGCTTGAAAACACAAATTAATAAAATAACCAGAACCTTTTCTAATAACTCTTGCCTGCTTAAGACTAAATCCTTCTGGGATTGGTCTTGAAAACCTCATTTTTACTGAACCTATTTTTGGCAATTTAATACAATCACCAAGAATCGGATTAGTTTTAAACTGAGGAAATACAAAAGACCTCATTCGGTATTTATTCTTAAATCTTGGAAATCCTTTATTTAAAGATTTCATTTCTACAAATGCTCGGTCTAATTGACGCAGGACTTGTTGAAGGACTTGAGCATTTATGTCTTTTAAGTCAGTGCAAACTTTTCTAGCTTCTGTTAAAGATGCCGCTTGTAATTTATAAGACGGATAAGGAGCATCAGCCGGAATAATATATTCTCTCTCTAGAGAGCATCTGTCTATATTATTCTTGCGTGAACTGCTCCAATCTTTTCTTTCAGACAAAGCATAATTCCAAACTTTACGACAAGCTGTGAGATAATTCTCTATCTCTATCACTTGTTTTTTACTTGGTTTTAGCTTGAACTGATAATTACAAGTCAGCATAATGTTTCGACCTTTAATTAACTCTAATTGTACTGTTTTCTACACATTATAGCAACTGTGTAGACGTATCACTATCGCGATGTTTGTTTGCTGGTAGCAATTCACTGCTTCGATAAATCGACCGTCCTCTTGCTACATTAAAGATAGAAACCCACGCCAAACCTTCGTTGATGGCGTGGGAGAATGTCACAGATAGAACTACGAGATCTTTGAAATACCCAACATTTGTTAAATATTTCAGTTGACTGCATGAGTCCTAGCTAAAGGTTTATTTAAACTAATTGTTGATGAGTGCAACTTGAGTCTTTTATTTTTTTAGTAAGCTAGACCCATGCTACGGGTGGTTTCCGCTCCTAGATAGACGCGAACGCTCAAGAAGTCGGTAGGGCAAGCAGTTTCGCACCGCTTGCAACCTATACAATCTTCTGTACGCGGAGAAGAAGCAATCTGACCAGCTTTGCAGCCATCCCAGGGAACCATCTCCAATACGTCTAACGGGCAAGCGCGAACGCATTGAGTACAACCAATACAAGTATCGTAAATTTTGACGCTATGAGACATTGATTATTAACTCCTTAACCGAGTGTTCTCCTAAGTTATGAACATTCTGGATTATGGGCTAGTTTACCGCAGGGACTGAAGTTACTTCGCTAAAAGTAGCAGAACTTTAAATTCTGTAACAGAAAACCCAGTATTGAAAGTCGAAAGTCGCTCATTCGGAAGTCGAAAGTAAATACTGAACTCCTGTAAAGACGAGGCATGGGGGCGGAATTATTTCCGCCCATTGAATGCCGTCGCGAAATGAAAGCGTCTCTACTGAACGCATTTAAATCCCGTGGCTTTTTCCTATAACCCAATGACGGCGGAAGAAACGAGCGAGGGAAGTTTCTGCAAGGGATAGATAAATTGGTCTTCCGTGGGGACAAGTACGGGGATTGCGAGTAGTTTTCCACCTATCTAATAATGTTTGCATTTCGGGCAAACTGAGCGGCGTTCCGTTACGAATGGCACTGCGGCAGGCAGTAGCAACCTGTGCGGTTTGTAAGTCTCCTCCCAGACTTAATTCTAGCAACGCTCGATCGCAGTCATCGCGCTTAACTAGCATTTCTGGGGCTTTGCGTACTGCCCAAAGTTGTTCGCCAAAAGGTTCTACTTCTATCCCAATGCGTTGAAGTTGTTCGATTTGCGATGATGTTAATTGACTCAAAACTATTGGGGTTTCCAAAGCAACAATTTTCCATTCATCTTGCAGTTGTTCGTACAAAACTCGTTCGTGAGCGATATGTTGTTCGACTAACCACAACCCATCGGAATGTTCGGCGACGATATAGGTTTTATTGACTTGAGCGACTGCTCGCAGTTCCATCAAACCGATTTGAGGGTTAGAGATAAAATCTTTTGTTTCTGGTTGTTCCTCTTCTATGTTGGGGGAAGAATCGAGATTATATTTCGCTTTTGGTTCAGATGCTTTGAGAAGTTGGCTGACTCGTTGATTTTGGATGGTTGCAGGAAGATTTGCCGGACTCATTCGCCAAACTTTTTCGATCGCGTCTGCAACCTTCTCTTGCCAGTAAGATAGTGAATGTAAGTAAATTTCTGCTTTGGCTGGATGCCGATTCCAGTCGATTTGACTGGGACAAATTTTTAGATGAACAAAACACACGGGAAAGCGATCGCGCGGTAATGTTCGACTAAATGCCCCTAGAATAGTTTGTTCGATTTCGGGCGATCGCACCATGCGTCCGTTAACGGCAACTCTGACCCAATCGGGTTTTCTGCGATGACAGCGATCGGGCAATCCCAATACTAACTCGATTTGAGCGTTAACATTAATATCATGGGGCGATTCTATCTCTAAATTTAACCCATGCAAATCACCTAACCTAACGCGATCGATCAGTTGCGGTAAGATTTGTTGGGCGCTTTTACCAGGACTGATATTTAACCACAGCTTTTCGTTTTGTCGCACTTGCCAGGTGATGCTGGGATAGCACAGGGCAATTTGCTGGATAATTCTCTGTACGGCTTTGAGTTGTTGTACCAGTGGCGGCAATCCCTGACGGCGTACTGGTACGGTGGCAAACAAATCGGCAACCGTGACAATCGTCCCAGGCGCGATCGCAGCGGTTTCTATCTTGTCTGGTTTCCCTTGTTGGTTATAATTAATTCGCCATCCTACTGTATCTGCATCCGCCGCCGCACGACTTGCAATGGCTAGCTCGGCAACTTGAGCTAAGCTATGTAAGGCTTCGCCGCGAAATCCCAGCGTTGTTATTTTCCACAGATCGTCTGTACTGTTAATTTTGCTGGTTGTATGGGCAGACGCACATTTTTTTAGATTTGTCAAGGTCATCCCGTTTCCATTATCCGCTACCTGTACGCGCCACAAGTCGGGAGATAAAGAAATAGCGATTCTGGTTGCTGCTGCATCGATCGCGTTTTCTACTAATTCTCTGACCACGGCTGAGAAAGAATCGATGACCTCTCCAGCGGCGATTAGATTGACTACATTAGCAGGCAGCGTTTGAATATCGAACGACATTTTCTCCAAATGCAAAAAAGATTGGCACAAGACTAATTCTAATCTTGTTGCATTTGCGATCGCACGAAGCGCTCAAATAAATAAGCTAGGAGAAACGTTAAAGTAATTGCCAAGTGCTTTAGCTTGTGCTTTACTTATCGAGCGCTTGCCATTGACGACCTCAGATACTACGCCGCTAGATCCAATGACGTTGACTAAATCTGCTTGACGAGTGCCGCTTGCTTCCATAATATGTTGAAGAATTTCATGAGGTGCTGACTCATCCATCGGATAATTTTCTGCTTCATAAGCTTCAATTAAGGTGACTAACAATTTGTGTAAAGCTATCTCTTCTGCTAATGCCAAAGCGCGATCGTAGTCAAAAGTAGAGTTCATCTTTCCGCCTTTTATTTGAACAGGTTTCAAGTAAAGGAGATTAGTTGTATGAAAGCTGAAGTCAAATTTGAGTTTAACTGTCAATTTAAGCTGTTCTGGATGCCTATTTCTGTTCAATTCTGTATCAAGCTTAATCGCTAATTCGTTCTCATAACAACTCATGACCGCTAGGTGAGCTTTCATCTAGCGGCTTTGCTATGCGGAGTTAAGCTCAAGTGCGTTAGTACGAAGAATTGTGAGCGTCCTTCGGACATAATTAGTGAGATTTTTACTTGTCATTATCTTGATGTAACCAATGAGCCGCAAAGCGGCTGAACGCCGCATCTATCAATGAAAAAAATTCCATCCATTATTTCTCAATAATCAAGATTGTCAATTTTTTGATAAATTTTTTGATGGCGATTCCAACTAAAATAAAGCGTCTCGCGATCGCAGCTTGCTATTTCATCTTCTTCTGTTAGTTCCTCAAATTTCTCTTCTAAGAGCCGCATATAGCTTTTTAAAACGCCACCGACAGCAATCGATCTAGTTTTATGTAACTGTTTGGTCAATTCTATCAACCATTCGCGATCGCTTATAAGGTCATCTACTTTTGTCTGATACTTAAGGATTTCAGGAATTAGAATAGTAGGGTCATCGGCTTTCTTAATGGTTTTGATATCAACGACTGGAAGATAATCTACTCTAAGCGATCGCTGCCATAACTGTACCCATTTTGTATGAGATAAATAATAGGAACCTGAAAAATAGGAAGCAGGAACCATCAACAAACAGTGAAAATGAGGATGAGCTAAACCATCTTGTCCTAAAGTGACTTCTGTAGATTTAATCCAGCCTCTTGCACGCCATTCTTTCAGCTTGGTGAGGCGTTTAAAAGATAAGTGCATTTCATTCAATATTTCGCGCAAACGCTCGACAGGGCAATTTTTTACGGTTAGCGTCAAAAATAACCAGCGATCTCTAGGAAAGTCGCTGACAACTGTAGGGATTGTTTTATAAGCTCTGGCTTTCCATTGTAGCGATCGCCGCCACTGACAAACAGGACAATAACGGATTCTGCAAAATCTAGCATTTAACAGCTTTTTTTCGCCACAGACAATCTCAAACTTCAAAAAATTTCCACAATCTATTATTCGCTGAGTGTAATCTTCAAACTGACTATTAGCATAGTATTGAGCAACGCGATCGCTATTTGCTTTATGCTTTTCCCAAATCTTGTCGCGATCGCAAAAATCTAATAAATTCATCACTTACAATTTCATAGCAAAATGATGGCTCGTAATGCTCATGCGCTGCTGAAAATAAAATCGATGCGCTTCAAATCGTTGAACGCCTGAATCGAGTTGCAGTTGTTCGCAATGATGGTGTTTGGCGTATTCTATTAGCCATTGAAAGAGTTGCTGACCCCAGCCGCGCGATCGCGCCATCTCGTCTAAAATTAAATCATCAACATACAAGAACTTTCCCCAAGCTAAACATTCAGATATCCGAAAGCCAGCTACAGCGACAATCCGATTGTCTGCTTCTAGAAAAGCAAGCTTGTATCCCATCTCCATTTGACGGCGAACTCGCTCTACAAAATTGTCTCGTTCGAGATGCGATCGCAACTGGGACATAACAGCAAAACAATTCAGAATTTGCGAATCGGACTCGGCTATTTGAATTAACATAGCGTGTAAGTCCTAATATAATTTGGGCTTTTTATTCCCACTCATCTTCTTCTAATTGCTTCTCAATTTGAGAAAGTGCTAACTTAATTACTGCCTGAATAGCTGTTTCTGATTCTTGGGTTAACGCAATTTGTAGAGGTTCTAAAGCAGTACGATCGCCTATTTTCATTAATGCCAACGCTGCTGCTTTTCGACTTTCTCCATCGACATGATGCAATAATTCAACCAGATTGGGAATGGCGGGTTTGTAAACAAGTTGTCCCAAAGCTGATGCTGCTTCGCTACGCACGATTTCAGATGTATCGGCGAGAGCGTTAATTAAGATTTCAAATGCTTGCTCTTCTGGGTTATCTTGAGCGATTTTAGAAGTTGCCCCGATGACCGCAGCACGAACCTCCGCCGAATCAGATGCGATCGCCCGATAAATAGACTCTTTTGCCTCTGTCCCTATAAATGCTAGCGCCCAGGCTGCGTGTCCTTTGGTACTTTCGGGATGCTTTGGCGATGCTAAAATTTTTAGTAAGGGCGGGACTGCGGTTTCGCCCATCTTAGCCAGTGCCCCAACTGCCGAGCCTTTCACTACTGTATCATCATCGTTTAAAAGGGCATCGATTAAGGTGGGAACGGCGCTAGTATCGACGATGAGGGTTAAGGTTTTGGCACTCGCTCGCCGCACGACTTCGTTAGGATGATTTGCCAGTGCTTCTAATAGAAAGGGAGTGGCGGGTTTACCAATTTGTCCTAATGTTTCCGCGCAATTCAATCGCACCATTCCTCGCGAATCTCCTAAACTCTCAACCAAACATTTTAAGGTTTGGCGATCGCACGAATCGAAACTGTTGTCAGCAAGTTGTTTGCTAACTTTTTCTAGTAAAGCATCTGTCTCGGTTTGAGACATAACAATCGGTGCGTCTTCAGATTGCATTTTTGAGTTAAGCGTATTACTCATAATTTTCTTATCTATATCCTGGGTTTATTTTCTGCGATCGCGGCTCCTTCGTCACCAGATTTTATTACTTTGATTAACATTACAAATTGTTGCTTTGTTTTTTATAATTGAGACTGCGATCGCGCGATATCTTTATATGTTCAAAATTGATTCTAATTTTAGAGATCGCTAAAGCTAAAATCGCAATTATGGATAAACGTTTTTTCAATATTTTTAACTTGACAGAAGACCAAGCGATCGCACTCCTCAAAACGCCTCCAGAAGAACTCGAAGATAAAACCGATCGCTACATTGCTGCTTCTCATTTAATTAACTTTCCTACAGAACGATCTATTAATGCTTTGATAGAAGCCATTCAAAATCCCGATCCCGATCTCTACAATAGAATTACGCGACGCAAAGCGATAGAAAGTTTGGGACGGCTAAAAGCTTCGGTAGCCATGCCTGTTATTCGCGATTGTTTGCAAGATGAGGATTGTTATACGGTAGAAAATGCTGTTTGGGCGATCGGGGAAATTGGTACGCAAAACGAGGAAATTTTAGAACAAATTGCCCAATTATTAGAAAAACCAGAGCAGAGCTATCGGGTTATCATTCAAACCCTGGCTAATTTTAACTATCATCCAGCGCTAGCACGAATCAAACAGTTTGTCAACTCCGATAACGAACCGATCGCCAGTGCTGCGATCGCGGCTGTCGCTCGTTTTACAGGAGATTACACTCAAATCGATAAAGTTGTCGAATTTCTCCAACACGAGAGCGTCAACGCGCGTAGAGCCTGCATTCAGGATTTAATCGACGCACAGTATTATCATGCAATTCCTCAGATTGCTAAATGTCCGGTTTCTGTCGTTTTTCGCCTCAGAGGAATTCGACTTTTAGCAGAAGGAGCATTAGCGCAAGGAAAAATGAGTTTTCAGGAAATAGAACCTCATTTAGATTTAGTAATTCGCGATCGCCCCGAAGAACTCGAATTAGTCCATGAATACGACCAAAAACCACAGTTAGCTTTTTTGATTGGCGAACTCTACCAAACGGATTTTGGACGGTGTTACTTAGCGACTCAAACTATCCTCGAATATTATCGCGAGGAAGCACCAGAAGCTTTGCTAGCTACCTATGCAGAACAAGCACACAACGATTATGGAGCGCACTATCATGTTGTAAAATTGCTGGGTTGGCTCAAATACGCTCCTGCTGGCGATTTACTAATAGAAGCCTTAGAAAACCTGCGTCCTCAGTTTCAAAAATCTCGTACTGCTGCTGCAATTGCGTTAGCTAATCTAGAAGACGAACGAGCGATTCCTTTGCTCAAAGAGTCTCTTAATGCTAGGAGTTGGGACTTAAAATATGCTAGTTTGCTAGCTTTAGAACAGTTGGGAGACGATAGCGGTAGAGCGATCGCGGCTAACGATGCCGATTGGTTAGTTCGAGCGAAAGCAGTACGATAAATTAGGAAGATTTAATAAACAAAAACAAACTGTAGGGGCGAACGGTCGTTCGCCCTTACAAATTTTGTGTATTTTAATATGCAGCGCAACTGCATAATATTTTTTAAACAGCCGTTTTAGCAAGCGATGCGGTGGCAGGTACGGGAGCTTTTCTAGAAGGTACTTTGGTCGGCACGGGTTGAGGTAACAGACTGCTATATAAATCGCTCAATTGAACTCCTACACCCGTCCAACTAAAACGCCGATTCACATTAGCATGAGCTTGCTTGCTTAACTTTTTCAGCCATAAATCGTCAAACAAAATTCGACTAATTGCACTGGAAAAAGCTTCTGTATCCTTCGGTGGAGCGAGCAATCCCGTCTCTTCTGGAATAACAGTAAACTTTAATCCGCCAACATCGGAAGCTACAACTGGCGTACCGCAACCCATTGCTTCAATCGCGACTAATCCAAAGGGTTCGTAATGACTGGGAACGACACAAACATCGGCAGCGCCGTAATAATAAGGCAATAAATCGTGTCCGATTTGTCCGGCAAAGATAGTGTGTTCTTTTAGTCCTACTTCTTCGACAATTTTCTCGATTCTGGCTCTTTCTGCTCCATCAAGGCGATTATCGGAGCTACCACCGACTAATACTAGTTTGAAATTTTCAGTTTTAATAGAAGCACAAGCTCTTACTGCGGTTTCAATTCCTTTGCGCGGATCGAAACGACCGACATAAAGGACAATTTTGTCATTAATATTCAGTCCTAACTTTTGTCGTGCTTCCGATTTTGACATGAAACGGAAATTGTCTGTATCGGTTCCGCAAGGAATAATTTCTATGTTGCCAAATTTAGAAACCATAGTGCGAAGCGTCTCGGCTTCTTGGGGACTCGTCGAGACGACGCAATCGCCTTGTTCTAGGATATCTTTTTCAACTTGTAAGCGAATATCTGCGATCGCGGGATGATTTTCTGTTGCTTGGTATTTAACGGCTCCTAGAGAATGATAGGTGTGAAGTAGTTTAATGTTGCTAGATTTTTTTAGTTCTAATCCAATCCAAGCAGAGAGCCAATAGTTTGTATGAATTAAAGGATAGTAAATAGATTGTTTGGTTTGCCAAGTTTGAAAAGATTTGACAAACTCAGGCATATAGTCAAAGAGTTTGTCTCTAGGAATGAATTCTTGCGGCCCTGCTTTGAGGCGAATGGTACGACAGTAAGGAGAATGTTCGACGATTGAAGGTGCATTGGCATCGGTTTTGCGGGTAAACATATCGACTTGCCACCCTAATTGTGCCAATTTCTCTCCGACTTTACGCACATAAACATTTTGTCCGCCTGCTTCTTCTTCTCCGATAGCTGCTGCTGGGTCAGCATGGTCGGAAATTAACGCGATCGCTTGTCTATTTGCTGGCAACATAATCTTTAATTCTTTTTACTAACCAACACCGATATAAATATTTTTGTCGTTAATTATTAGTTTCCTATGCAATTAAACTCTTCTCATCTATCACAAGAGGTTGGTTTTGTAGGTTTTTAGTTATATTTCCTCTATCCCAGGAGGTTTCTGTTATCGGTCATTTTTTTTCATCGTTCTTAAGATTGAGTTTAAAGCCGCGTTGTAACCTCACAACAGAAGCGATCGGTTATTTGATTTTGACTCGCTAAATAAACAATAAAGACATTGCAGTTATAAAAAACGCCATAATTTAATTTTTTTGATAAGCTAAGCGCAAAATTAAGTTGTTTGCAAGTAAATAAGATGATATGCGAGACAGCAAAAGTTACAGTAAAAGCATGGCAATTTAGAGAGTTGCTGCTTGAACGCTACGCCTACACTCCAGGCTCGGTGGAACCAATCCCAAAACACTCCCATGCTGAATATCAGTTTGCCTTGTGTTTTGACTGGCAAGGAGAATATAACTATCGAGGAGCTTGGCATCAAATCCCAAAAGGAAGCCTCAGCATTATTCATCCTGGAGAAGTTCATGCTCCGAGCGAAAAAACTTATGTGCCTGCTCCTGCAAATTATTTGATGATGTCTGCATCCTCCGAAATTATACAAGCTGTTGCCTTAGAACTAGCAGAAAAACCAATTGAGATACCATTCTTTGCAGAACCCTTTTTACTAGATACAGAAATCGCTCAAGCTTATTCTCACCTGCATTTTTTAGCCGAACAATCTGCTACTGAGTTAGAACAGGACTCGGCTTTGCTGTTTTTGCTAACCCAATTGATGACTCGTCATGCTCAAGACCGTTTACAAATCTCGCCTTTAAAATCCGCACGTCCGGCTATTATGCGAGTTCGAGATTTTATTCAAGCTCACTTTGCCGAAAATATTTCTCTAAAGCAATTGAGCGAGATTGCCCAATTGAGCCGATTTCATCTATGTCGGATGTTTCGTCATGAAATTGGCATTCCTCCTCATACCTATCAAATGCAGATTCGAGTTGACTATGCCAAGCGGTTAATCAACCAAGGAAAATCCCTTACTCAAATTGCTGCGATCGCCGGATTTTACGACCAAAGTCACTTCGGGCGCCACTTTAAGCGGATAACGGGAGTCTCTCCCAACCATTATCGTCGCCAGAGCAATAACGTCCTAGACGAACTTTAATTTTCTAACCATACTATTTCTTTAGATTTTCTTTAGATTTGTTGCCCGATAATTTAAAATTACAGGAGTTACGATTTATGTCAGATGTAACGCGCCGTCAAATTTTTGCGATCGGGGCTGCCAGTGCTGCCAGTCTTGCTACTGTGGTGGCAACCGCCTCCAAAAGCTCAGCCAATACTCAACAGCCGATCGCGGCAGCAACAGGCGAAGCAAATCCTAACGGTCGATTTGCGGGTAAGGTCGTGTTGATTACAGGAGCAACATCAGGCATTGGAGAAGCGGCTGCTCGTGCATTTGCCCATGAAGGCGCGATCGTTCATTTCTGCGGTCGGCGAGAAACATTAGGAAACCAGGTCGCTCAAAGCATTGTGGCATCTGGAGGTAAAGCCACTTACCAAAAGGCTGACGTGCGGGTGGAAGCAGAATTAAAGGCATTTGTAGATACTTGCGTGCAGAAGTATGGCAAGCTTGATATTGCCTTCAACAACGCAGGCATCGATCGCCCTCCCATGTCTTTGTCAGAGACGACTACAGAAGTTTGGGACGACATTATGAACACTAATGCGCGAGGAGTTTTTCTGGCAATGAAATATCAAATCCCGCAAATGTTGAAGCAGCAAGACGGAGGCAATATTGTGAATACCTCTAGCATTGGCGGTCATCGTGCCTTTCCTGGAATTTCTCCTTACCATGCCAGCAAGTTTGCGGTGGAAGCGATTACAAAGGTTGCTGCGAAAGATTATGCTAAACAAAACATTCGTATCAATGCTATTGCTCCTGGTTGGGTAAATACGCCGATGGCCCAACGAGCCTTCCGCGATTGGAATCTAACACCCGAACAAGCAGCAGCCAGTTATCCGATCGATCGCATCTCAACACCGGAAGAACAAGTTCGAGTAGTAATGTTTATGTGTAGCCCAGAAGCCTCTTACATGACTGGTGCAGTTGTCTCTGTCGATGGAGGTGGCTGGGGCTAAAACAGTGACCAGTGACCAGTTATCAGTTATCAGTTATCGGGGAAAGGGTAAACGCTTCGCTTGGGAAAAGGGGAAGGGGAAAGGGAAAAGGGAGACAAGTAAGAATATTGAATCCTAAACTTTGAACTTTGAACTTTGAACTTTGAACTTTTTTTGAACTTTGAACTTA
>JALOOL010000182.1 GCA_025454425.1 Hydrococcus sp. Prado102
CGAAAATCGCTTTTCTAAATAAGGTTTAACTTTTCCAGACATGAGAGCAATTTTGAGTAACAACCCGATAGTACGAGTAACTCCCATGTTGGTAATGAGATCGATAAACACATAATGATCGGGTTTGTGAGCGCTGTCTACTACCAGAAAATTAAACAACTGGCTAGAAGTACGCATAATTAGAAACTCATTGGGTTTCTGGGTATCGAATTGCGGTAAGGTATTTTGTAAATGTTGAAAGAGTTTTTTGTTAAACTGACCCTTTCCGTATTTAGAATCGACAGAACTGAGGATATATTCGTATAAGTCATCTTTAAAGGATTTATAAGTAGGTGCGTAGCTACTGTGGTTGAGGAAGCTACGAGAGATATCTTTGTAAGTAGCAGCCCCTTCTACCGGGCCGATATAATGAGTCAGTGCCCGATTTAATTCGCGATCGCTTAACAGAGTCGGATTATCAACCGGACGGATTATTGTTGATAAATTGGAATTGCGAGCCGTTTGCGCGAGTCTTACTTGATAGGTTACATATTTCGATAGATTAATTTCAAAACCATGTTCTAGCTGTGTTTTAATGCGATGAATGGTTTTTTGATCTTCAGAGGAACTATTTTCCCCCAGCAAACAATGATCGTAAAGATAGGGATAGCGATGAATTAAATTACCAACCGAACTAGCGCTGTTAGGTTTACCATTCATCACTCGTCCGAGACGTTGCAACTTTAAATATTGTTCGTCCTTAGTAAAATTGATGACTAATCGGCGCAAAATATTAGCCGTGGTCGGATAGCCATTAAATCCTGGCGAAAGATTCTCGAACAGCCTCACCATTTCGGGAATCAATAATTGAGTGTTAGGCTGCATTTGCCAACGGTTGATGATGATATAGCAGCCACGATTGAAGAAAAAGTTAAAATTTTCTTGTGTATCTCTAGATTTGACGATTTTTTCTAAGGCAAAATATACAGAAGCTTCTCCAGTGCTTCTTCCTTCGATAAACAGACGGCGAAAAATATCTAGTACTTGCTCTGGGGATTGTCTTTGAACGGATTCGAGCAAGTAATCGTATATAATTTGTTCGGCTTGTTGTATTTGTTGGCGGTCGATAGTTTTTCTTGACAATCCGTTCATGGACATCGGTCTTTCCCTTCTATGCTAGAGAGCCGTAGAAATAATAGTTAGTGTAATTTAATTAATCGATTGGCTTACAGTTTGTCTCAACTTCAGCTATAAAGATCTAAAAATATTCTTTTTGATAGATAATGAGAGGTCGTCCGACGAACGGCTAGAAGTCCGCTCGTGCCAACCAACACTTTCTCTATTTCTAACAATAAAGACAAAGAAACAATTTGGATGCGATCGCGATCGCTATATTGATGCGATTCCCATCGCTTCTATTAAAAAATAATTTGCTAAGAAAGACAATCCCTGAAATCAAGTAAATATTTTCTCTTATGACTTTACAAATTCCTCTTACTCAAATCCGTGAAATTATCGATGCCAAAAACCAAAATTTATTAGATAATTACCAGGAAATAAATGCCACTGGAATTACTACCGATAGTCGCCGGGTTGCTGAAGGAGAAATATTTTTGGCGTTAGAGGGAGAGAATTTTGACGGTCATAACTTTATTGAAGATGCTATAGAAAAAGGTGCGAGCGCGCTAATCGTTCAAAAGCCTATTGCAATCAATTTTTCTAAAAACATTCCTCAATTTCAAGTTAAAGATTCCCTAGAAGCTTATCAAAAACTAGCTCGTTGGTGGCGCGATCGCTTTGATATTCCCGTCATTGCCGTTACGGGATCGGTAGGAAAAACCACCACTAAAGAGTTAATTTCTAGTGTTTTATTAACTCAAGGCAAGGTTCACAAAACTCAGGCAAATTACAACAACGAAATCGGCGTTCCCAAAACTTTACTCCAACTCGAAAGCAGTCATGATTTTGCTGTCATCGAAATGGCAATGCGAGCGAGTGGAGAAATTGCATTACTCGCACAAATTACTCGTCCAACCATAGGTATTATTACGAATGTGGGAACGGCACACATCGGACGATTGGGTTCTGAAGAAGCGATCGCCCAAGCAAAATGCGAGTTATTAGCCGAAATGCCTAACACGAGCATTGCCATCTTAAATCACGATAACCCACTCCTACAAACCACGGCTGCAAAGGTATGGCGAGGAGAAACAATTACCTATGGATTGGAAGGAGGCGATTTAAAAGGAGAATTAATCGATTCTCAAACTTTAAGAGTAGAAGGCAAAGATTTTCCTTTACCTTTATCGGGTCGTCACAATGCTTTAAATTACTTAAGTGCGCTAGCCGTAGCGAAAGTCCTTAACGTCGATTGGACTCCTTTGATGCAAGGATTGACCGTAAATTTACCAGGCGGGCGATCGCGACGTTACGATTTGCCTAATGATATTTCTATCTTAGACGAAACTTACAATGCAGGTTTGGAATCGATGCTAGCCGCTCTGCACCTGCTCGAAGAAACGCCTGGAAAGCGTCATCTTGCCGTATTAGGAACGATGAAAGAACTCGGAGAGCGATCGCCCCAATTCCATCGTCAAGTGGGCGAGAAGGTCAAAGAACTAGGGATCGAGCAATTATTTGTCTTGGTGGACGACCCTGAAACCGAAGCTATCGCAGAAGGAGCATCGGGTATTCCCAGCGAGTGTTTTCAAGACCGCGACAAATTAGTAAAACGACTGATAGAAGTAGCGCAATCGGGCGAT
This sequence comes from Hydrococcus sp. Prado102, assembly GCA_025454425.1. Taxonomy (GTDB): domain Bacteria; phylum Cyanobacteriota; class Cyanobacteriia; order Cyanobacteriales; family Microcystaceae; genus Hydrococcus. The sequence goes on from JALOOL010000182.1 coordinate 2,742, forward strand.
CGCATTTTATTTAAAGCCTCTAATTCAGTTGGGTTGAATCGCGTTGTTGAGGAGTTTCGCGATCGTTTAGCTTGACGAAAACTTAATTTCTATTGCCTGTTCCCTCTCTACTGCTGTGTCAAGTTAATTTTGATGGATAGTAGAGACGAGATATATCGTTTCTTTACTCAATTAAAAATTTTCCTTTCCCCCTTACCCTTTCCCCTTTCCCCGTCAATTGAAAATTGACAAACTACTACTTACCACTGGAGTTCCCCATGATACGACCGACGACATCCGACGATTCGGCAGCGATAATCGCGCTAGGCGTAGCTGCTGGGATGTTCCCCGCGAACGAAACCGAGGCGCTGGGCCAAGTGTTGGCGGATTACTTTGACGGTAATCTCGAAGACGGTCACACATGGGTTATCGACGAGGAGGAAGGCAAACTGCTTGGGGTCGCCTACTATGCCCCAGTTCCAATGGCGGATAGAGTATGGAATTTGTATATGATAGCCGTACATCCCAACTTACAAGGACAAGGACGCGGAACGATGCTAATGCAGTATGTGGAAAACGTATTGCGGGAGAACGACCAGCGATTGTTACTGGTCGAGACATCGGGACTGCCGAAATACGATCGCACGCGATCGTTCTACGCGAAGTGCGGCTACGATGAGGAGGCACGCATCCGCGACTTTTGGGCGGTGGGCGATGAGAAGATAGTGTTTCGTAAAGCGTTGAATGCGGGCTAAATAGATTTCTGGGCAATGGGCGATGGATAGAAGATAATATGTTTGTCCCTGCTTGTCCAAGAAAAAATGACCTAAATCTTTGATAAATTAGGTACTCTACCTTTTTGAGTCGTCGCGGGAAAATGAAATCGTGCCAAGTTTGTCTGAGTTTGATAGTTCGAGCGAGATTAGCCGCAAGCCTTATTATAAGACTCACTTAGGTTCGGCTTACTTGGGCAATAGTTTGGAACTAATGACAGAATTGCCCGATGAAAGCATCGATCTGATTTGCACTTCCCCACCTTTTGCTTTGGTTAGAAAAAAAGAATATGGCAACGTGGACGCTCATAAATATGTAGAGTGGTTCAAGCCTTTTGCTCGCGAATTTTATCGCATTTTGAAGCCCAAAGGATCGCTGGTAATAGATATCGGAGGAACGTGGTTTAAAGGTTTCCCCGTGCGATCGACATATCATTTTGAGTTAGTAATAGATTTGTGTAAGCCTAAATCAGAAGGAGGATTGGGATTTTTTCTCGCACAAGAACTTTTTTGGTATAACCCAGCCAAGCTTCCCACTCCTGCTGAGTGGGTTACGGTGCGTCGGGAACGAGTGAAAGATGCTGTAAATACTGTTTGGTGGCTATCAAAAGACCCTCATCCCAAAGCAAACAACAAACAGGTTTTGCGCCCCTACAGCGAGGCGATGAAAAACTTACTGAAAAATGGGTATAATGCAAAACTTCGCCCGTCTGGTCATGACATTTCAACTAAATTTCAGAACGATCGCGGCGGGGCTATTCCTCCTAATATAATTGCCGATCCCGATTTTGAGGCGATCGCATCAATTGGCAAGCCAGTTTTAGGGGAATTTAACTGGATTTTGGAGCATGACCTAGCGCAGCCTGTCAATGTTATTTCAGCCTCTAATACTGCGTCTAACGATTATTATCAACGTCGATGCAAAGAAGAGGGGATTAAACCCCATCCCGCTAGATTTCCACAGGCGTTACCTGAATTTGTCATTGGACTTTGTACCGAACCAGGTGATTTGATTTTAGATCCATTTGCTGGCTCAAATATGACAGGAAGAGTTGCTCAGACACTCGACCGTCAATGGTTGGCATTTGAATTAGATGAAAGCTATATTCAAGCTTCACTGTTTCGATTTGAAGAAGATGCGCCTCTGATTGTTCCTCCATTAGTAGATAGAAAAACACTCAAAATGAAGGCTTTGGAGTTAGCCCCTGCTTCTCTGAAGACTTCCCAAAAAGAGAATCGAGGAAATATACATCAGTATGCTTATCGCATGATGGAAGTGTCTCGTTACTACATGGTACTGATTCAAAAAGAAGATATTGAAGCTATTAAAGAAGATAAAACTAATATTATTAAGATTTTGGATAGACGGGCGCGTCGTGTTTTTGCCAAGAAGGAGTTAGGAGTAACGGATGACACAGTTGATGCAATTGAAGTTGAAGAAGATTCCCTCTCAGAGTTAGATGAGGCGTTTGAAGATGAGTAGCTCTTTTAAATGCTGAAATAGCGATCGCGAACTCTTACTTACCGCGATCGCTATTTTTCCCATAGCGAGTATCTTGTAGAGTATTCCCAACTCCTTGTATAATACCGCGACCGATCAAACCGATCGCCCTTCCAATCACTTGCGTCAGTAAATAAACTGCTATTTTCCCCAAAAAAGAAACAATCGAACGCAAACGAGGCGAAAGCGCGTCTCGTAACTCAAAAGCGATAGTTGTCAACCAAGGAATTCCTCGCAAGCGAGTGAGTTCGTCTTGACGGGAAGCATAAATATAAATGGTTTTTAAACTACCACCATTGAGGATAAATAATCGATGTTTACTTTCAAAAATATTTTTAGGTTCTTCGAGATATTTGTCTTGTCGATATTGCCAAGAAATATCGTTACGAAACCGTGCAATCTCTCTAGAAGATAAGTATCTATCGTTATAAAGCGTTTGTTTAATGATTTCGACTTCAGAAAAATTATTTAAGATAACCTGCATGACGGCATTCGCTATCTTATGAATTAAGTTTTCTAACAGTATTTCTGCTCTCGCCATTGTTTCGGGAGATTCTGGCCGATAGGGTACATTATCAATAACTAGAGAATTTTCCAATAAAAAATACCCCAATAAATCAACCACCATTGGAATTGGTTCGAGAATTTCTTCTTGAATAACAATAGAATCTAGAGAAAAAATATTAATTATTTTTGCATTATTTAAATCGATTAATGTGTAATAATTGCTCAAAAAATCTAGCAGCGAAGATTCTAATAAACTTCGTAATACTAGCGATCGCTTTTCGGGTAATTCTTCGTAAATAACATTAAGTAAGCGCAATTCTTCCAAAATTTTCCTGAAGCGAGTCAAGATTAAATAAAATAATTCTTGTTTTTTATCAGCTTGTAAAATATCAATTTCTAAAGGAAGATTAGTTTTATTTTCTATTCCTAATTTAATTTTTGCCAAGATGTTATCTAAAACAACTAAGCTCGGAGATCTTTGAGAATCGAGATTGGCTGGAGCAATAGCGGGTAATAAAGAAGGCAATCGAAAAGTTTCTGCGCTCGTTTTTAAAATATTTTTTTTAACGGATGGTTCTTGAATAACAATAGTTTCTGAAGGCAATAATTGTTCGAGCAACCAACGAGAAGTTAGAAGTTCTCGCTTTCTTCCACTCAAAAATAACCAGTCAAGCATCGATAATCCTGGAGTATTTAACTGGCTATTAATTTGTGTTATTGTTGTCTCTATTTGCTCTAATCCTGACTGGTAAGTACGAACGAGCCAATTCTTGCGACGAATGGGAGTATTATTTAAGGCGATCGCATCTAAAGCTTGCCATTGCTTTTCCCCTACATAAATCTGACGCAATATTTCTACAAGTTCGCTAATTTCCGTTCCTTTTGGCGAATATCCGCTGACTCCAGAAGAACGAGCCGCTAATAGTTGCTCGGTGTCAGAGGTAGCACTTAAGAGAAAAAGAGATAAATTAAGATAATCTTGATGAATTTGCTGGCAAAGTTGCCAGCCATCTAATATCTTAGGTTCTAAGATAACAATATCGGGAATTTCTTGGCTCAATTGAGTTAAGGCGAGCGCACTACTGTCAGCTTGAGCGACTACTTGAAAATCGCTAAACGCTTGTAAAGCTGTGGAAAGACCAAGCCTAAAAATGGGATCGTCGTCAACTAAGAGCAGTTTTATCGGGCGAGATTCTCTCTGGGACGTTACGCGAACGCTCACAAAACAATTACCAGCTTATCGATTACCTGTAAATCTTACAGAGATTAAGCTTAGTTTATACCATTATTCTTTAATTTTGTTTTCATAGCCAAAAAAATCGATGCGATAATCGGTTATCTTAACGCCTGTTTGTGCTTCGATTTGCTCGATTAATGCTTCTGGTAGTTCGATGTTAACGTCAATAATGCGATCGCTATCCAAACAGTTGACGTGGCTGTGGGAATCGCTAATATTGCCGTATAGCCTGCCGTCGCACCGTTCGACGCATTCAATAATCCCTTGACTCGATAGCGCTTCTAAATTTTGATAGACAGAAGTATGACCGATATCTTTTCCTTGTTGATTTAAGCGATCGTAAATCTCTCTGGCTGACATATGTTCTTGTGCTTGCCAAAGCAATTCGAGGATGTAGCGACGCTGACGACTGACTCGCATTCCTCTGGTCTGACAGCGATCGATCGCATCTTCTAGCGAGCGAATGGGTTTTGTGGTTGCCCCTGATTCTTTCATAGCTGAGGCTAAGTAACGATAACTAATATACTAATACAAACTCATTACCAGTTTAGCCTAGATAAATTAAGAATGTCCACTGCGATCGGCAAGCGCTTATAGATAAAGTGTAAGGTGGGCATAGCCCACCCCAACTAGCTAACTATTTTAAACAGCAACTGTCGCATTTGAGACTGAAGAAAGTGCTTCTTTGAGTAAAGCTGCTTTATCAGTACGTTCCCAAGGCAGATCTAAATCGGTTCGTCCAAAGTGACCGTAGGCAGCAACATCTTGATAGAAGCGACCTCTTTCGGCGCTAAGACGACGGAGGTTAAAAGTCTGGATAATACCAGCAGGACGCAGTTCAAAATTCTGCGTGACCAACTCTAACAGCGTGTCCTCGCTCACTTTACCCGTGCCGAAGGTATCTATCATGATACTGACAGGTCTAGCGACTCCAATGGCATAGCTCAATTGAATCTCGCATTTATCTGCCAACCCTGCGGCAACGATATTTTTAGCGACATAGCGACAAGCATAAGCCGCAGAACGATCTACTTTGGTTGGATCTTTACCAGAAAAAGCGCCGCCGCCATGACGAGAATAGCCGCCATAGGTATCAACGATGATTTTGCGACCCGTCAAACCGGAATCTCCTTGAGGCCCGCCGATGACGAATTTTCCGGTAGGATTGACCAGAAAACGAGTATTGGAATCGGGTTTTACATCAATATCTGCAAATGTTGGCCGAACAACAGCTTCCCACAGGTCTGCTTTAATTTTTTCCTGAACGGCTGCGTTGTCCGTAATTTCGCCGATGGTTTCCGTATGCTGGGTCGAAATTAAAATAGTATCGATGCCAACGGGTCGTCCATCTTCATAGACGACAGATACCTGAGTTTTTCCATCGGGACGCAGATATGATAAATCGCCAGTTTTGCGAACAGCCGCTAAACGGCGGGCGATGCGATGTGCCAAGCTAATCGGCATTGGCATCAATTCGGGAGTTTCATTGCAGGCATAGCCGAACATAATCCCTTGGTCGCCAGCGCCAATGCGATCCAACTCATCATTGCTGAGTTCTTCGCGTTGTTCTTGAGCGGATGTGACTCCTTGAGAGATATCGGGAGATTGTTCGTCTAAGGCAACTAAAACAGTGCAGCTATTGGCAGAAAATCCATTTATTGCGTCTGTATAGCCAATTTCAGCAATTTTTTTTCGCGCCAAGTTAACGTAATTGACATTAGCTTTGGTCGTAATTTCCCCGGTGATGAGGACTAAACCCGTATTAACGACAACCTCTGCTGCAACGCGGCTGCGATCGTCCTGAGCAAGTAACGCATCCAAAATCGTATCGGAAATTTGATCGCAGATTTTGTCAGGATGACCTTCGGTAACGGATTCAGAAGTAAATAAATAGCGGCGAGACAATTTTTGTTAGCCCTCCTTAAGAATTACTGTTATGACAATTTAATTAACTGCGTAAGTTAATCTCATATCATAGCCGTAAAAAATATAAATAAGTGTAACGCTAAATCGATTATTTTCGGATTAACCGCTATCTTCACACAATCTTTACAGTAACTTGACAAAATATTTACAATAAACTCTCAACGATACTCCAATGCGATCGCACTATCAATTTTAAGCTCGATGTCAGCAGGCGCGATCGCACTTAGCAGCAAAAACTGAGAAATCTTTGCAAAACCTTATAAAATAAGTAACGAAGCATATCAAAAATAATAAAGGAATTTAAGGTTTATGACTCCTTCGTTAGCTAACTTTTTGTGGAGCTTGGTTTTAGGCGGCGTTATCGTTGTCGTTCCAATTGTAGTTGGACTAGTTTTTATTAGCCAGAAAGACAAAATTACGCGCACCTAACCCATATTCAATTTCCCACCCTACTTTTAACTTATTGTAAAAGTCGGGAAAGGAGTAAGGTTAAAGAGAAAAAGCCTAAGATCTCTTTAACCTTTCTCATAAACCTCGTTCTTAAAAGGCGATTTCTCGATTGTTCGTTAGTCTATATCAATGGGTGAGTTTTGATTTTGTTATTTTTTATTAAAAGTTATTGACATTTACTAAAAATTCATTTTTTAGAGAAATTTTCCAAAATGCAAACAACAGCAGAGTATTTTTGTGCCTTCTGTGGCGAAGAAAATGCAACTTTTGTAGATTTAAGTGCTGGTATGCAGCAATCTTATGTAGAAGATTGTCAGGTTTGCTGTCGTCCAAATGTTTTATACGTCAATATTGATGAAGATACGTTAGATATTGAGATTTCTACCGATTATGAAGAATAGCGATAAAATTGCAACGCGATCGCAATTCAACGTAAAAATATTATCTATAATTATTCAAATAAATAATGTTTCCTAACATCGCGGCGAATATTCCAAGTGCAAGACATCCCAGCCGGAAAAGTAACTAAATCGCCTTTGCCCATTGCTACGGGTTCGCCGCTGTCTGGAGTAACTATAACATCGCCTTCGAGGAAGTAACAAGTTTCTTGCGTATCATACGTCCAAGGAAATTCCGAGACTTCTTTTGTCCAAATCGACCAGTTGAACGCGCCTAATTCTTGCAATCGTTCTTGACTGGGTTGACGTTCGATTTTAATTTTTGCTATTTGTTGGCTTGTCATAATTTAGTTTCTCAAAATTAATTATTTTATTGTTGTTGTACGTCGCCAAAATTAAACAAAAAAGGAACGCTACCTTGAGAATCGTTACCGATAACTAAAACTCTGGGCATTTGTGCGCCGCCTTCTCTCCAGGCTTCGATCGCTTCTTTTTGCAAAACCAACGAACCTCCTTGCGCTTTTAGCGTTTCTGCAAGCAGTCTTTGGGCTTCCGCTTTCCCTTTAGCGCGATTGACATCTGCCTGTGCTTGTTGTTCGGCTTCTTGGGCGATATAAACGGCTCTTTGGGCGCGTTGTTCGGCAATTTGTTTTTCTTCTACTGCTTTGGCAAATTCAGGCGAGAAGGTCAAATCGACAACGCTAGTATCTAGTACGATAATGCCGTATTTTTGCAATCGCTCGCCTAACGCGTTATCAAAGTCTTGTTTGAGTTCGCTTCGTTGCGTAATTGCTTGTTCTACGGTTCTTCTAGCAGCAGCAATTTTAAAAGATTCTTGGGTTTGAGGGGCAATAATTTTAGAGACGATATTTTGTAAAGTTCCCTGTTTTCTTCTGATTTCGACTACTTGTAAAGGATCGAGACGAAAGTTAATCGCAAAGCTAGCTGATAAGTCTTGTAGGTCTTTAGTCGAACTTTGTGCGGGAACTTCAAATTTCTGTACCGTAACATCGTAAATATCGACGGCGGAAACAAAAGGAGGCTTAAAATGCAACCCTTCTAGCAATGTTCCATCTCTAGCTTTTCCGAGAATGCTTAAAACGCCTGCTTGTCCTGGGTTGATAATAATAAAAGAATTAAAACTAACGAGAACGATTAAAGAAATCAGCAATCCGCCAGCTATAGACAGCCAATTACTCGAAGATTGAGAACTCAAAGAATTTTCTCCTTCTAATATAAAAGTCGATTCGCCCATCCAGATCCTATAAGAAATATTTATTTCTGGGAGGAGCGTCACACGTTGCGATCGCCTTCCTTTGTTCTATTTTCTTAACTTAATTTTATATTTTTATTCAATTTGCTTAATTAAATTTTACGCGATTGAAATCCTATAATGCTTTTGCAGGAAAATCTTGAAATTTTTTAGCCTAGAGAAGGCGATCCCGGCTGTTGTATCGTTATTGTTGAACGATAGTAACTACCGTAATATTATCCGAGCCTCCCGCTGCTTTAGCGGCTTCTACTAGTTTGGTTACGGCTTCTTCACAAGTATCGCTCCCCTGAAGAATTTCGCCGATCAGTTCGTCAGGAACTTCTTCTGTCAGTCCATCGCTGCACATCAGAAAACAATCGCCTGCGCGAACGTCGAGAGGATAAATATCAATTTGCTGTAAATCCTTGCGTCCCAAGCATTGAAAAAGAACGTGCCGCCAAGGATGAACTTTAGCTTGTTCTGGCGTTATATCGCCTACTTTAAGAGCGCGTGCTACCCAGGTATGATCTTCGCTGACCTGCTCTAATTTAGCCTCGCGCCATCGATAAAGACGAGAATCGCCGACATGAGCGTACCAAGGTTGGTCTTGGCGAAAGGCGACTACTACAGCCGTCGTTCCCATATCTCCTCGTTCGGGATGGTTGTATTGGTCTTCTAATATACCTTGATTGGCTTGGCGAACTGCCTCTTGTAGCAGAACGTCCGAAGGGAGATCGGAATCCCAATTTTTATCTAAATAAGCTTCAATCGACTTAGTAGCAATCTGACTGGCTTCTTGACCGCCAGCATGACCGCCCATTCCATCGGCAACTATAAAGAAGCGCCCTTCAGGGTCGAGGTAGTAATTATCCTGATTGACCGAGCGCAGTAGTCCTGGATCGGTAAGACCGGTGAAGCGACGTTTTATCATTGGTAAACTTGATTCCAACACTATAACAAGAGGCTAAATAATTTTTGATTAGTTTAAGGGATACTAAATAATAAACTATATC
>JALOOL010000505.1 GCA_025454425.1 Hydrococcus sp. Prado102
AGTAGATAGGTTTTTTCCTAGTTCTAAGACTTGTCATGTTTGTCTAAATCAAGTGGGTAGTTTGCCTCTTGAAGTCAGAACATGGACTTGTGGGAACTGCCAAACGACGCACGACAGGGATATAAACGCAGCAAAAAACCTCTCTTGCGAGGGGCTACGAATTTTGCGAGTGCGTAATTCTGAGGGAACCTCCGAATGCAAGACGCACTCAAGACAGACCTCTGGGACAGGGGATAAAGCCTATTGTCCAGATGTAAGACCTAATAATAGAGGACGCAAGAAATCTACGGTTGGGCTATCTGTTGGATAGGAAGCCCACACTTACCGCTTTGCGGAAGTGTCGGGTAGTTCACTAGACTATTTTCATCATCTTTTAACAATAAAGTACGGATCGCAATGGCTCGCTCAAGTTGTTCGCTCTGGATTATGGTTGCCCGAACCGATATTCCTTTCATGATGCACACCCTTCCTCATTTGGTGAAGATGAGTAATTTTCCTTTTGAGGAGAAGGTTTTGGTTGTAGACACAGCCCCTTTGAGCGGAGAAAAAATCAATCGTCCCGGTATCGGTACGATGGAGCAGTTACGCGATTATACCAAACAACTCATTGAGGCTGGCGTAGCGGATCGCGTTGTCGATATTAACTACGATCCTACCTATCGCCAGCGGGTTATGCAAAAACACTTTGGCAGTCCGCTTCGCTTCACTCACAACTATAAAGGCTATCCTATACTCGGCTCGATTTTAAAAATTGAAGAGTGCAAAAGCGATTATATGTTGCATTATGACAGCGATATGCTCCTGCACCAGAAGCCGGATTATAACTGGATTGAAGAAGGCATTAAAATGATGGAAGAACACTCAAACCTCATGTCCATCAGACCTTTGACGGGGCCGCCAACCAAAGACGGGACGATTTATCAAATTCAGCCTTACAACAAACATCCCGATGGATTTTATCAATTTAAATTTTTTGGCAGTCGAGCTTATTTAATTAATTGCAAGCGTTACGATCGCTTATTACCGATGCCGATTATCTGGCGACCCTATCGCAACCAATGGATAGATCGTTTGCCTGTCGCCCTAAAAACACTCTACAGCAATACGACAGGAAAAGGAGCGCTCGATTCTTGGGAAATTATGGTTTCCAAACAATTAGAGCAAACCGAATACGTTCGCGCTACGCTAAGCAATCCGAAAGCATGGACGTTGCATCCCAAAGATCGCTCTCCTCAGTTTATTAAAGCTTTACCTCAAATTATCGAAAAAATAGAAGCTGGAGACTATCCAGTCGGACAAGAAGGACATTACGATCTAATTTCCGAACTGTGGTTGGATCTCGATGCCGTTTAAGGCATAATTTCTAAAATTGCGATTGCGCCCTTGTATACCGCCAAGGCGATCGCGATGCTAGATTGGTTTAACAAGATATTTTTAGCTTTTATGACAATTTCTATCGTAACTGGAGTCGCGGGTTTTATTGGGTCGAATTTAGCACAAACGTTGCTAGAGCGAGGAGAAACTATCGTTGGAATTGATGAAATCAACGATTACTACGACCCCAAGTTAAAACGCAATAACCTGGCGGCATTACAAGACTATCCTAATTTTAAATTCATCGAAGCTTCAATCGAATCATTAGATTGGCGATCGCTGCTAACAGATACGGAAGTTATCTACCATCAAGCGGCACAAGCTGGAGTCCGTGCCAGTTGGGGACAAAGTTTTCATTACTATACCGAACGCAATATTAATGCAACGCAAATTATTTTGGAAGCAGCTAAACAAACTAAATCGTTAAAGCGATTAGTTTTTGCTTCTACTTCTTCAATCTATGGCGACGCTGAAACGCTACCGACTCCAGAATCGATTTGTCCTCTACCCGTTTCTCCTTATGGCATCACCAAATTAGCTGCCGAACGCTTGTGCGAGTTATACTATCAAAATTTTCAAGTGCCAGTTACTATGCTGCGTTACTTCAGCGTTTATGGGCCTCGCCAGCGTCCTGATATGGCATTTCATAAATTTTTTAAAGCTGCGATCGAAAAAACTGCCATTCCCATCTATGGAGACGGACAGCAAACGCGCGATTTTACTTTTGTAGGAGATATAGTAGCAGCTAATCTAGCAGCAGCGATCGTTTCAGAAGCGATTGGAGAAATTTTTAATATTGGCGGCGGGAGTCGGGTAGTTTTGGCGGATGTGTTAGATAAAATAGATGCGATCGTCGGTTTTCCTATTCAAAAAAATTATCTCGAAACTGCAAGAGGCGACGCGCGTCATACGGGGGCGGATGTTTCTAAAGCTCGTAAAATTTTAGGATACAGTCCTCAAGTTTCTTTAGTTGAAGGATTGACGCGCGAATGGGAATGGGCGCGGAAATTGTACGGTTGAATTAGAATCGGGAAATTAAAGATTAGGGATTAAAAATTAAAGGGACAAAAGAAAATATGTACTCCCAAATAAAGATATAGATATCATGGTAACTATAATTTGACTGCTATTTTCAGCGTCCTTCGCAAACAACTTCATGTAGATATTACAGTCAAGACAGTTTCTTGTACTTAATAACCAGAAGCGAGCGAAAATTCATTTTCGCTCGCTTTTGTATTTATCCAAAATTTTTTTAGACCGCGAGTTGATACTGGGGAAATTACCCCCATTATTTTTTTGTTAAACTTGTTCTTCTATTCTTTCCTCGACGTAAACAGTCTTGGGCTGGCGTTTGAGCATGAAAACAGCTAGTACGATTCCTAGCATCGCCAATCCGCCAGTCGGATAAAAGAAGTTTGTATAGCTGCCAAATAAATCGCGGATGCTACCTGCTAAAAGCGTTCCTCCCAAAGCACCGATACCATAAGCAGTATAAACGATGCCATAGTTTTTGGCATAGTCTTCCGATCGAAAGAAGGTTAAAGTTGCAGTAGGCGCGATCGCCAGCCAGCCGCCAAGAGAAAAAGTAAACAGGGAAAAGGCGACTAAATAAGTTACTATCTGACCTTCGCTTGCACTCAGCATCATTATCGAGCCGATAATAATTAGCGTATAAGAAACAATTGCTGCTAATTTAGGACTGGTGCGATCGACTAGCCAACCGAAAAAAGGACGACCCGCACCGTTAAAAGCAGCGAACAAAGAAACAGACATAGCTGCGGTTGCTGCATCTAGTTTAATAATTTCCTGCGCTAGCGGGCTA
>JALOOL010000183.1 GCA_025454425.1 Hydrococcus sp. Prado102
AACTGTCCAACCTAATCTTGCAGCGTTGGGGCATCTGACGAGTTTTGATAGAGTTGCTTTAATGCAAGGCGATGTTTCCCATCGACTCGCAAATTGTCTTCAATTAATAAACTTTTGCTCAACCCGGCTTTGGCAAATGAATCCCAAAGGCTTGCCATTTCTTTAAGTCCCGCAATAATATCTACTACCGATGCTTGTTTATCTTTCCACCAGTCGGTTAATAATTGCCAATTAGAACGGTCTTCTATAAGAATTACCTCTTTTTTATCTTCCTGCCAAGCATCGTGAACGACTGGAATGCTTGCAAATTTTTCTTGGAGTTCTAGATAAGGTTGAGCTAATTCTGGAATGCCAATTTTCTGCCAGAGTGATGTATTGGTTGCTTGAGAATCTTCTGAATTTTCTAATAATTCTGCTTGTTGTTCTAATAAAATGCCCAAAACGGATTTTTGCAAAGGCTGACAGTCTATAACCTCGCCTCGCAATACCTGACGAGAAGGATTAGAGTCAACTGTCTCGGTCAAAGCGCTGCTATTGCTTTCTATCAATCGATAGCGTCTGCCTAAATCCAAATACTCTCCAGACTTTTGTTGCTCGATTTGCCCTTGTACGAGGATAGCTAGCCATACTGTCCCTGTAAAAGCGCCACAATTAGGACAATTTTCGGCGCTTAAGGGAACGGTAGTACCGCATTCATGACAGGGTTTGTGAGTGAGAGAAGTACCGCATCTTTGACAAAACCGGTGATTATTAGGATTTTCAAACTGGCATTGAGGGCAGACAAGCATAGTTAAATACTTTTAGTGGGAGGCGCTATTAGCAGTACTGCTACCATTCAAGGCTTACGCACTGCTTAAACTGTTATTCCCTGAAAAGCTAATTTAATCGTCTATAGTTAAATTAACTCAATATATTTTATTTTCCCTTTTATCTTATCCTCTGTCGAGCTAAAGATTTTCAAAGTAATTCATCATGAAAGGCAAACAGGTTTTACTAACTGGCGGTACGGGTGGATTAGGATTGGGAGTAACGCCAACTGTTGTTGCGTCTGGCGCGCGAGTCATTATTCCCTATCGCAGTGAAAGCGGTGTTATCCGTCTCAAAGCAAGAATGCCTGCGGCTGATTTCGATCGCATCGTTTTTGTTAAAGCCGATCTAAATGACGAATCGGCTGTTGAAAAGTTAGTTTACGATCTCGGACGGGTTGATGTTTTAATTCATCTAGTCGGCGGTTTTTCGATGGGAAGGACGGACGAATTTAGCTTCCAAGATTGGAAAGATTCTTTCGATCTCAACCTTCATACCACTTTCCTCGTCTGCAAGCACTGTTTGCGAGTCATGCGAAAGGCGGGTTATGGAAGAATTGTTACGGTGGCTTCGCGAGGCGCCCTGCAACCAGGCGCTCAACTAGCCGCTTATTGTGCCTCCAAAGCGGGTGTCGTGGCTCTTACACAGGCGATCGCGCAAGAAACGAAAAATCTCGATATTACAGCTAATGTCGTTCTACCGAGCGTTATCGACACGCCTAGCAACCGAGACGCAATGGGAGAAGCACAAGCAGACGAATGGGTGAAACCCGAATCTTTAGCTGAAGTTATTAGCTTTCTAGCTTCCGATGCAGCTAGGGACGTGCGAGGTGCGGCAATCCCCGTTTACGGCTCTGTTTAGAAAGGCTAATCTATAATTAGCGAACTGTTAGCTAACATGGGGTTAGTCTTAACTTTAGGATAACAATCTAATATCAAATGACGGCTGTTATGTTTATTTCTCATTATTTTGGGGCTTTTTTACCGATAGATAGCGTTTTTTCCACTCAAGGCATCATGGTAATGCTTTTGGTGGCATACGCGATCGCGATGTGGATGTTCCTGACTAGCGCGCCAAAAGTTCACACGATCATGGTTTCCGATCTCGATATTGCTAAGGAGTTTTACGAAGGCTTATTAAGTTTACCCGTCGCAGACGTTCCTTTACATTATTACTATAATTACGAACAAACTTTAGGTACGGCAGGCGCTGACCCGCTTTATTTTTCCAGCACCACTCCAGCGAATATAACGGCGAGTACTCGCTACAATGGCACGGAAGGACTGTGGTATCAATTAAAGAAAAATACCCAATTACACGTTATTTCTGGTGCGAGTTACGGTCGCAAAAATAACCAGCGTCACGTTTGTTTCGATCGCGATTGTTTGGAACAAATTTTAATGCGCATACAATCAAGACGTTTAAAATTTAAAGTTCGTACTGAAAAACCCCTGAATTTTTTAGTAAAAGACATTGAAGATAGAGTAATTGAAATGGCAGAAGTTTCTAATTAATTAAAATTAAACGTTTTTTTGAAATACTATAAAATGCTGTTGTGGTAAAAATTCTTGAGTTTCTTTCCAAGATAATCCAACAGCATTCATTTCTTTTTTGACTTGTTTTTGAGTCATTTTATGCAAATTTTTAATCGGAATTAAAGGATTTTCTTGACGATATTCCACTAAAACTACTCTCCCACCCGATCTAAGCGACTTAACCAAGGCGTCCATCATTTCTCTAGGATATTCAAATTCGTGATAAGCATCTACCATTAAAGCAACATCGATACTATTTTCGGGAAGATTGGGATTGCTAACCGTTCCCAAAACTGAATCGACATTCGTTACTCGATCCTCAATTTTAAAAAAGTTGATGACATCCAACATTTCTGGTTGAATATCAACTGCATAAACTTTTCCTTTGGGAACTAAAGATGCCATACGAAAGCTAAAATACCCAGTTCCCGCACCAATATCTGCTACAACATCAGTAGGATTTAAATTGAGTGCTTCAACAACTTTATTGGGTTGTTCTTGAATTTCTCTACTGGGACGTTCTAACCATAACAATTCCTGATGTCCCATAACTTTAGCAATTTCCCGACCCTGATAAAATTTACCAATTCCATCGCGACTGTGTAAGGGACGTTCTTGATAATATTGACTGGGATTTGTAACAACTTCTGGCGTATAAGTGAAGTTGAGAATAGTAAAGAGTATAAGCGAGAGCGCGATCGCAATACCAGAAACAGCTATTTTTAGAGATTTCATTATATAATTAACTTCTAAATAACCTTAGAATCTATTCTACCTTTGCCTTTCTCTCTCTGTGTCTCCGTGTCTCTGTGCAAGATAAAAAATGGCTCTCCCAAGAATTAGAATTGCTAAAGATAAAGCAGAATTAGTCAAAGCATTAGTTGATTTTAATGGTGCTAGAGGCCCGTTTCAAACTTATGCAGATGCGATAGTATTTGCAGCAAGTTTAGGAGCAAAGTATCAAAAAAAAGTTCCTTTGGGAGTTATTTCTAATACCGAACCCGCACCGATTAGCTTAGAAATTTTCATTTCTAGAGGATATGACCCAGTAATTAATTTACTTGCGATCGCCCAAACTCAAGATACAAAAATCCTCTCAACTCACGATTCTAATGCAGAGGAAAAAAGAATACAAATTTTTGAAGAGTATGCTAATGGAGGATTGGAAAAATTGCGGGATGAATTGCGAGGTACGGTTGACTATACTGACAGATTGCTATTAATTTTGAGTACTCAAAGGGTTCAAGAAGAATCGACGGATGAAGAGTTCGATTTGAGTCGGTTTTTGTAATCTCACGCAGAGGTACAGAAAGTTATTGAAATTCAGATAAAATCCAGCGAGTTACAGCACCGTAACTGTCTTCTTCCATCGGTTTATATGGTTAAATTATCGCTGCGATCGCAGCGATAATCTCATTGAAGATTTTTATTTTCCTTTAAAGAAAAATGGTGTTGTTACTCATTTTGCTGAGAAGCTCGGAAAGTGGGAACGGTTTGGTCGGAACTTGGCGGTTCAATAATTTGTGTCGGTCGGTCGGAGGGACGCGGTTGACCGGGGGTTCCTCCTTTTAAGAATTTCTCTTCAAGCTCTTTAATGACGATATAGAGAATGGGAGCAAACAACAAACTCAAAAAAGTTGCTACCAACATACCGCCAAAAACAGCAGTTCCGAGCGACCAACGACTGAGAGAACCAGCGCCTTTTGCCGTAACCAGAGGCATGAAACCGACCAAAGTAGAAATTGCCGTCATCAGAATCGGTCGAAAACGCTGTTCTGCGGCATAAATAGCCGCCTGAGCAATGCTCATTCCCAAAGCTCGCGATTGGTTGGCAAATTCGACGATTAGAATCGCATTTTTACTTGCCATCCCGATGAGCATCACCAAACCTACCTGACAATAGACGTTGTTGTTGACCGCCGGCCAAAGACCGCCTGCTTGGATAAGATTGGCTCTCAACCAGATACCGCCTAGAGCGCCTAAAACCGCTAGCGGCACGGTTAGCATGATAATTGCAGGGTCGATGTAGCTTTCGTACTGAGCCGCCAGGACGAGAAAGACCATCACAAAACCCAACCCAAAAATAATCGGGGCTGCGCCGCCAGAGGTTTTTTCTTCTAGCGCCGTTCCCGTCCATTCATAGCCAAAACCGGGTTGTAAGGTTTGGGCGGCGATTTCTTCAAGCGCTGCGATCGCTTGTCCGGTACTATAGCCAGGTGCGGGAGCGCCTTGAATGTTGATCGAAGGATAGATATTGTAGTGCGTAACGGTTGGCGGATAGGTAAATGGCGTAACCTTGACCACATTACTCAATTGCATCATATTGCCATCGCGCGATCGCACGTACAAGCGACTGATAGCTTCGGGATTCGAGCGAAAAGCTCGGTCTGCTTGCGCGTAAACGCGATATTGTCTCTGACCCAGAACAAAATCGTTGACGTAGTTGGAGCCGAGATACGTCTGTAAAGTTTGAAAAATTTCATTAATATCGACGTTTAACGCTTTTGCCTGATTGCGATCGACGGAGATTTCCATCTGCGGGGTATTAGTGGTAAAAGTTGTAAAAACCAACCCCATTTCCGGTCTTTGCGACGCGGCTGCAATCACTTTCTGAGCGTTGTCGATCAGGGCTTCCATCGGCAAGAGTTGTCGGTTTTGCAACTGAAACTCAAACCCGCCAGAATTGCCCAAGCCATCGACAGGCGGAGCATTGACAGCAAAAGCTCGAATGTCAGTCAATCCCATCAGTCGCTTGTTAGCTTCGCCAAGCAGCCCATATACCGAGTTAGCTGCGCCAGGACGCTCGTCCCAAGGCTTGAGGGGAGCAAAGCAGATCAACTTATCAGCACCGTTACCATCAAAGCCAAAGCCAACAATGCAGAACCTTCCTTGAATCCCTCCGAGATCGCTCATAAGTCCATCGATCTTTTCTGCCTGAGCGCGGGTATAGTTGAGAGAAACGCCAGCAGGTGCTTGACCGATGATGATGAAATAGCCTTGGTCTTCTTCGGGGACAAATCCCGAAGGAACGAGTTGATAGATCCAGACGGTCGCGACTAATCCCGCAATAAACAAAGCAATAACCAGAAGTTTAATCCGAGACATAAACTCGATTATGCTTCTGTATTTCCTGTTTACCCATTCAAAAAAACGATTAAAAAGGCGAAAGAGAACGCCTAACGGCCCTTTGGCTTCATGCTTGGGGCGTAAGAGGACGGCTGCCATGCTAGGCGAAAAGGTAATCGCATTAAACGTCGAAAGGGCGATCGCGAAGGCAATCGTCAGCGCAAATTGCCTGTAAACGATTCCCGTACTGCCGGGGAAGAAGGAAACGGGAATAAATACCGCCATCAGAACGACAGACGTTGCAATCACTGCCCCAAACAATTCTTCCATCGAATCGAGGGCGGCTTGCATCGGTCGCATTCCCTGTTCGATCTTCGTCGCGATCGCTTCTACGACTACAATCCCATCGTCTACTACCAGACCCGTTGCCAGCACGCAACCGAATAAGGTTAGCTGGTTGAGTTCAAAACCAAAAACTAACAAAAATGCCATTGCCCCGATCAGCGCGACGGGAATGGCAACGGCAGGAATGAGCGTAGTACGCCAGTCTTGCAAAAAGATGAAGATAATCAAAACGACCAGCGCGATCGCTTGTACCAGCGCAAGAACGACCTCTTCAATCGCAGACGTGACGAACAAAGTCGGATCGAAGCCTACTTCTCCTCTCAGACCCGGCGGGAAATTCTCGGCTAGTTCTGCCAACTTAGCTTTAACGCCATTCGCCGTATCGAGAGCATTACTACCAGGTAGCTGATAGATCGGCAAACCGACAGCGGGCGAACCATTCCACAGTACGTCTGTCTCGTAGTTCTCCGCTCCTAACTCGGCTCGACCGACATCTTTGAGTCGAATCAGCGTTCCATTGTCTCCTACTTGGATAACGAGGTTTTCTGCTTCTTCGACATTTTTAAGGCGACCGACCGCTCGCAAAGCGATTTCAAATTGTTGGTCGTCTGGGGCTGGCTGCTGACCGATTCTACCCGCACCAACTTGAATGTTTTGCTCTTGGATGGCGCTGACGACATCTTGGGATGAAAGTCCTCGTGCTGCGAGTTTGTCGGGGTCTAGCCAGATGCGCATGGCGTATTTACGTTCCCCAACGATCTGCGCTCGTCCTACTCCTTTGACCCGCTCTAGCTCGTCGAGGACGTATAAGTCTACGTAGTTACTGATAAATAAATTGTCGTAGATATACTCGCCATTCTCGTTTTTGTCCGAGTAAAAAGCCATCGCCATGAGAATGTTGGGTGAAGCTAGCTCGCTCGTAACTCCCGTTTGTCTGACGACCTCTGGCAATTCTGGTTCTGCTTGGGAAACGCGGTTTTGTACCCTAACCTGGGCAGTATCTCTATTTACATCTGTGGGGAATGTAACGGTGATATTGGTAATTCCATCGTTACTGGTGTTGGAGGACATATATCTCATGTCCTCTACGCCATTGATTTCTCGCTCGATAATAGTAGTAACGGTTTCTTCTGTCGTTTTCGCATCGGAACCAATATTGGTAGAGGTTACTTGAACTTGTGTCGGCCCGATTTGCGGCAGTTTTGCGATCGGTAATAATGGGATCGCGATCGCCCCGATTAAAATAATTACGATCGTACAAACCGTCGTTAAGACAGGTCGTTTGATAAAAGGAGTAGAGATAGAGAACAGCATAAGGGAAGAATTCCTCAGATGAGGGGACAAGGAAAGTCGAAAGTCGGAAGTCGAAAGTCGAAAGTATTGGACAAGGAAAGTCGGAAGTCGAAAGTCGAAAGTCGAAAGTATTGGACAAGGAAAGTCGAAAGTCGGAAGTCGAAAGTCGGAAGTCGAAAGTCGAAAGTATTGGACAAGGAAAGTCGAAAGTCGGAAGTCGAAAATAAATATTCTCCCTTGTCCCCCGAAGGACATTCCCCAATCACTAGTCACCATTCACCAGTAACTTACTTTTCCGATGTCAAAGCTTCTTCAGCAATAGGTACTCCATCTTGGAGATTGAGAAGACCCGTTGTAATCACTCGTTCGCCTGCCTTAATTCCCGATCGCACGGCGTATTCTTGACCTTGAATGCTTCCGAGAACTACAGGTTTTTGTTTGGCGACTAAGGCTGGCTTTCCTTCTTTGTTTTCTCCCTGTTGGGCGACAAAAACAAAGGCTTGTCCGCCGATACGATTGACGGCGGTTGTTGGAATTAATACGCCTGGTTGTCGATCCCAGATAACTTGCACTGTGACGTATTCTCTATCTTGTAAATTGCCATCGTTGCGGAAAGTGGCTTTGGCAAGAATCGTTTGGGTAGGATCGTTGGCATTAGGCGCAATCGAGGTTATTTGTCCCCTGACCTTGCTCTTCTTATCGGCGCTAGTCAGTTCGACGGGCAATCCCACTCGCAATTGAGCGCGATACAATGTCGGAATGTTAATTCGCAGTTCTAAAGTTTGATTGTCGGCAATAGTAGTCAATTCATCGCCAACTTCAACAAAATCCCCGACTTTGACCGGAAAATCCCCAACTACACCATTAATCGGAGCGGTAACCGTATTAAAGCTGAGAGTTTGACTGCTGACTCCTAACTGTCCTTCGGCTCTGGAAACGGCTGCCCTTTGACTATCGACGTTAGCTAAAGCTTGCTCGACTCGCGTGTCCGCTGCTTGTAAGGATTTGAGAGACGCATTAAAAGATTCTCTGGTAGCGTCTCTGGCTTTAACCTGAGAAGCGAGTTGCGCTCTTCTGGTATTGAGATCGCGGGTGCGATCGTCGAGGGTTTGTTGGGGTTGAGCGCCTTCCTCAACCAGAAAAACGGAGCGTTCGTAATTTTTATCGGCTAATTCGAGTTCTGCTCGGTTATTTTCGACTTCCGCGTCCGCTCTTGCGAGATTAGCCCTAGCTTCTTCTACTTGTGCGGCGGCTCTGGCACGTTCGGATTGAGCGGCTCTAAGATCGGCTTGCGTGGCGTTGAGATTCGCTCTTTCCACGTTAACTTGAGCGGCGGCGGCTCTTACGTCTTCTTGCTCTCTGGTCGGTTGCAGTTCGACGATTTTGTCTCCTGCGGCGACGCGATCGCCATTGTTAACAAAAATCCGCAAGATTCGACCTTCAATTCTAGGAGCCAGCCGTACTCTTTGCTTGGCTTCTAAATATCCAATATGTTCGGTACTGTCTATGACGGTTCTCGCTGCCACTGTTTGCCATTTTACAGGGATAGCTGAAGGCGGGCCGCCAGCTTGTCCTTGTGGCGGTTTACTGGGGCTGCAAGCTGCCGTTAGTAAAGAAAGGGCAAGTGTAGCCCCGACTAATGGTTTTGAAAAGGGAGAGTTAATAATAACCATTGAGTTTTCAATTGGTTAGAAAATTGGTTAATGCTCGGACTAATCTGACTATCCAAAAATAAAGAGATTTATCTATCTTTAGATAGATGAAATTTGTTAACAGATAAACTCTATTGCGGAGGCTTTTGACGAATGTAATTACTGGAACATTATATCGAGCTTTTGGAAATTGCTGACTTTTTCTAAGATTTTATTTATCGAAATGTGAGGAAATATACCAAAGAACCAAATAAAGAAGATAAATCTATCTCAATTGGTTATTTTGGCGTTTCGTTTGAAGGAGGCTTTGCATTATTTGGAGACGTAACATTCGTTGGGTTAGTTACTAACTGACAGGAAACCATGCGCTTGCTGAGCGTAACGTATTCTAGGCGACCGCCACTAATTTGATATTCTTGTCTGGGGTTAGGAAGATGTCCGATTGGTGCGTCGAGATTATAGATTAAATTTTCTTTAAAACCAATCCATTCTTGTTGGTTTCGCCAGCCAACGCGATCGCCAAATTCTTCATAAGCATCGACATCTACTAAACGTCCCGGTCTATTTCCAGTTTCTACAAAGATAGGAAATTGTACGCTAAAACCAAACCTTCCTTGAGAATATTTTTTCCAAAGATTGTCGATAGTTTTTAAATCCCAACAAGGAAATTTTTCGAGATTTTGTGTTGAAATCCAACCCTGCGCTTTTCGATTGGTAGCTTGTAGCATCAATTCTCCAGTGCGATCGTTAGCTCTGCGCCACTGTCCGGCTTCTAATAATTGACGCAAAGAGTTATAGTTAATACGAGTTTCAGGTGATATAAGATCGGATTCATTAGGCGATCGCGTATTGTTTTGAGCGAACGAACGCTCTAAAACACCGCCTACAGGCAATAGACACAAAGCTACAATCAGTGCGAGTTTTTTTATAGAGATCGTTTTAGTCATAATTTATTAGCTTGAAGTCGCGCGATGGAGAATAACAACTAAACACCATAGAATAGCACGATGACTGTTTGGTTTCTTAGAGAGATACTGATGGGGGGAGTGTGAGAGGACAAAGGAGACAAGGAAAAATATATTACTCCTAAATTGCTGAACTCCTCACTGATAACTGATAACTGATAACTGATAACTGAATATGGAATTTACCTGGAATCGCCATCATATACTTGCTTTATCCGATTGGATTTCCCAAGAGTACGATGCTGTATTACAAACTGCATCGAGTTTTCGAGAAGTTCTTTCTAGAAGAACGAAAAAAGTCCCAGCACTTCAGGGACAAGTTGTAACCAATTTATTCTTTGAACCCTCAACGCGCACGCGCAGTAGCTTTGAATTAGCAGCAAAACGCCTCTCAGCAGATATTCTCAACTTTTCTCCTGGAAGTTCCTCTCTTACCAAAGGAGAAACCATTTTAGATACGGCAAAAACTTATCTCGCTATGGGAACCGATATCATGGTAATCCGTCACCAACAAGCAGGCGTTCCCAACGCGATCGCGCAAGAAATGGATCGTCTTAATACGGGTGTCAGCGTTTTTAATGCAGGCGACGGACAGCACGAACACCCATCGCAAGGATTGCTCGATTTATTTACGATTACCTCGCTACTCGACCCCGAAAATCCTCGTCTCGAACTACTTAAAGGTAAAAAAATTGCGATCGTCGGAGATATATTACACTCGCGAGTAGCGCGGTCTAATATTTGGAGTTTAACGGCATCGGGTGCAGAAGTCCATTTAGCAGGCCCGCCAACGCTAGTTCCCAAGTTATTTGGCGAGATGGGCAATTCTTCCGGTGCTGGTAAATTAGTTTTGCACTGGGATATCGAACCCGCTTTGCAAGATGCCGATTTCGTTATGACTCTGCGATTGCAAAAAGAACGCATGACTGCCCATTTATTGCCCAGCTTGCGAGAGTATCATCAACGATATGGGATTACGCGCGATCGCCTCAAGCTTTGTCACAAAGATGTTAAAGTCCTCCATCCTGGGCCGGTCAATCGAGGTGTAGAAATCGATTCCGATTTGATGGACGATCCTGCTTTAAGTTTAATCTCCGAACAAGTTACCAATGGCGTAGCGGTGCGGATGGCGCTTTTGTATTTAATTGGAAATCTCAAGAATTAGTTTAATGAGCCAAGTTAATGACGAATTTATGGGCGATCGCGATGGTAAAAAAACATTACCACAATGAATTACTTCCTACGTACCACGCATCTACACTTGCGACCTTGCCAGATAGAAGATCTTGACTCCTTGCACGAGTTATGGACTGATGCAGATATACGATACTATTTGTTTGACGATCGCATCATCTCCCGCGAAGAAGCGCTATCTTTTTTCGAATTAAGTATTAAAAGCTTCAAAAATAGTAGATATGGACTTTGGCTTTTTTTTGAGGAGCGGAGTGAACTAATGGCAGGGTTTGCAGGTTTGCTAGACTTTTCCCAAGAAGCGCCAAGTTTAATCTTTGGAACGCGATCGCAATTTTGGGGACGCGGTTACGCCACGGAAGTAGGTTTAGCAGTTTTGGATTATGCTTTTGAAATATTGAGTTGCGATCGCGTTATTGCTGATGTAGACGAACCCAACGAAGCGTCTATTCGAGTGCTTGAAAAAATAGGCATGACTAAACTTAGACGAGGTATAGTTAACGGACGACCGCTTTTGTATTACGAGAGATTGCGCGATCGTTTTGCTTAGGAATTTTATTAAAAGGAGTTTTCAGACGAAATATTCGCTAAAACTTTATTGGATACACTGACAAAAGCTTCTATTTTCACTGAAAGTTTTGTGAATTCCCAGGATTCCCAAATAAATGGAGTGCTAAAAATAAGAATTAAGGCTGAGAGGTATACTTTAGGGTTATCTATTACTATCATGGCTTCTATACTATTTATCATGAAGTTACTCAACAAACCAACTAGAACTAACCCACCGAGTAAATAGTTAGCTCTATGAGCTGACAGGGTGACGATCGTGTGAAAAGCCAGTCCTCTAGGGAATTTTAACGATTTATGGTAAAAAAAGATCGGTCTAGATTTGTGAGCAAGACCGATA
>JALOOL010000184.1 GCA_025454425.1 Hydrococcus sp. Prado102
GAAGCGATCGCGCTTTAGCCAGTCGTCGAGGACATCGAACCATCCTCTTTGTGCTGACGCGCGTCCCATTGCTATGGTCATAGTTTCAAATCCTCTTGCTTAAATGAAATCAATGGCAAGATTTCTTAACGTGTTGTTTTTTTGTTCGGGTTTTATTGTCTCACTTATTTTAATCTGTAAGACGACTAAAACGCAGTCAGTATAACTGACTATAGTTTTTTAGTTTGAGAATGTTTATTGAATAGCACTGATTGGTTTGTCCATTGGCTTTCTTTAACATTTCTTAATCTATCCTAAAAAGGCTATATCCCGATACTAAAAGAGGATTTGAGCGATAAGTGCGCTAATCCATCTCTAATCATTATTAGCAAAAAATTTACAATTTGACACATCGAATCTCAGAAAAGTTTTGGATTGGTGACTGGGAGTGTGGGAAGTCGAAAGTCGAAAGTCGAAAGTCGAAAGTTATGAGACAAGGGAGACAAGGGGAACAAGGGAGAATTTTGTACAGACGCGATATATCGCGTCTCTACGACTTTCGACTTTCCCCTATTGCCTATTGCCTGTTCGCTAATCGGTTATAATCGTGGGAATTTGCTTATTCGTCGGATAACTCGATACTCCATCAATTAGTCAAAGCATCCAATCATGGTATGACATTATCGTTTTCGAGCGATCGCAATAAATTTCGCTCGCGAATTTTTCGCAAAGCTTGGCTATTTCTAGTTATTGTTGTTTTTTTATTGGGTTTGTTCTTTCGCTGTGCCAATCTCGATCGCAAAATTTTTTGGGTTGACGAAGTGGCTACGGCTACTCGCATTTCAGGCTTTACCAGACAAGAAATTGTCGAACAACTTGCCGATAAAGGGGTTGTGAATACAGGAGATTTACAGCGATATCAAGAGTTGAGTCCCGAAAAAGACTTAGGCGATACCATAAAAGCCTTGACAAAAAGCCCAGAACATGCACCTTTGTATTTTTTGCTGGCGAGATTTTGGCGTGAGTTATTTGGTAGTTCGGTGACGGCGACGAGAAGTTTATCGATTATTTTTAGTTTATTGGCATTTCCCTGTCTTTATTGGCTGTGTCTGGAATTATTTAAATCGCCTGCGGTTGGTTGGATGGCGATCGCACTTTTTAGCGTTTCGCCTTTTTACATCGCTTACGCACAAGAAGCACGTCCCTATAGTTTGTGGACGGTAACAATTTTACTTTCTAACGTCGCGTTGCTTAGAGCGATACGGCTCAATAATCGTAATAGTTGGTTATTTTATGCTGTTACTTCAATTTTAGGGTTTTATACGTCTCTATTTTCTTTTTTAATTGCTTTTGGACAGGGATTATACGCAATTATTTTAGGAAATTTTCGCTATACAAAGACGGTTAGAAATTATGCGATCGCCTTAACGCTTGCCTTACTTGCTTTTTCTCCTTGGCTCGTTGTTATCGCTCAGAATTGGCAAGCACTTCAAGAAAATACTGATTGGATGAGAGAGCCAGTAGATTTTTTATTTACAGCTTCTATATTTGTGGCGACTATTTTACTAATTTTTGGCGATTTACCTCTGGCAAATTCTTTAGAAACGCTGAAAATAGTAGAATTTTTAATTATTTTAAGCGTAGCGATTTCTGGCTTTTATTTTATTTTTATTAAATTACGTTCCTCTCCAAAATTTAAATTAATTTTGGGTTTTCTCGCTATTGTAATTTTTTTCTTTTTTGTCCCTCGTTCGATCTCTAAATTTCCCAGCTTGATTAAGTCTGCTTATCTTGAGCCTGGAGCAACGATAGGAATTGTAACGGCTTTAGGGTTACTAGTTTTATCGACATTCTCGATTTACTTTATTAGTGTCAAGTCAACCAAACCCATCTATCTTTTTATTTTGACTCAGACATTTTGCCTGCCAGGAATTCTAGTTTTAAAGGATATCCTGATTAAAGGGCAAACGTCAGGCGCTCCTAGATATTTATTGTCTTTTCAGCTAGGAATACTATTAGCAGTTGCTTATTTACTTGCGAACAAGATTCAAGGAATTGATTTTCAGCAACAGCAAATCGGAAAAATAACTGTAATTATGCTTATTTTTCTGGGAATAGTTTCAGGGATTTTGAATTTAGATAAGTCGCCTATTTATCAAAAAAGCCGCAACTTTCATAATCCACCGATCGCAGCTATTTTAAATGCTTCTCCAAATCCATCACTATTTGTAGATTCAAGACAAACTATGGATATTTTATCGCTGAGTCAAAACTTAGAAGAGAAAGTAAAAATTCAAATTTTATCAACTCCAGAAAAGATCCCTCAAATGCTTGAGGAATGCGAAAAAGTGTTTTTGTTTAATCCCTCAAAAACATTGCGATCGGCTTTGCCGGTGCGCGGAGCGCAATCGCAACTTACAAACGAAAAATCGCTTCAAATCGAGCAAGTATATAAACCCAATCTGTTGATACCGACTGAAACAGTGCTATCTTTGTGGTCGGTTAAAAAGTTAGGCGATCGCTGTCAAGCTGTCGCATCCCAAACCAGCCAAAAAACTCATTTGTCGCATTAACCTTGCATAAAAGGTCTGCGTATTGTCCAACCATAAGGTATAGAAAGCCTAACTTCGTTTCACTTAAGGATCTAAATTGCGTATCTCTTGACTGGAACACCACTTGTCCTCTAACATTCAACAACTTTAAAAATAAAAAACACACAATGTTTTATCCATAATTCAATATTTTCGTTAAAAATTTTTTGACCTTAAGTTCGCCTCCTCCTCAGCCACTCAGTTATATTTAGTTCAGAATGCGATCGACCATGCCATTAGAGCCTATTGCGATTGTTGGAATAGGATGCCGTTTTCCTGGTGCAGATAATCCTGAAGCCTTTTGGCGGCTTCTATGCGATGGAGTTGAGGCAATTTCCCAAGTACCAGAATCTCGCTGGGATGTTGAGAAATATTACGATTCCGATCCTGCCAAACCTGGTAAAACCCATACTCGTCGCGGGGGATTTTTAAAAGAAATCGATCGCTTCGACCCTCAATTCTTTGGTATTTCGCCGCGAGAAGCCAATACAATCGACCCCCAACAGAGGCTTTTATTAGAGGTTGCTTGGGAAGCCTTAGAAGATGGCGGACAAGTCCCAGAAAATCTCGCGGGGACGCAAACAGGAGTGTTTATCGGTATAGGCACTCACGACTACTCAATTATGCTATGGCAGCATCCAGTAAGCGACCCCTACGCCACAACGGGGACGGGAAACTGTATCGCAGCCAATCGCATCTCTTACGCCTTCGACTTCAAAGGCCCCAGTTTAGCAGTCGATACGGCTTGTTCTTCTTCCTTAGTTGCCGTTCACTTAGCTTGTCAAAGTATCTGGAATGGCGAATCGACAATGGCTTTGGCTGGCGGGGTTAATATTATTTTGCTGCCTACAGTAATGGTAGGCTTTTCTAAAGGCGGCTTTCTCTCTGGCGACGGACGCTGCAAGAGTTTTGATGCGACAGCTAACGGTTACGTTCGCAGCGAAGGTGCGGGAATTGTCGTTCTAAAACCTTTATCGCAAGCGCAAGCTGATGGGGACGATATTTATGCTGTTATTCGCGGTAGCGCGGTCAATCAGGACGGATGGACGAATGGACTAGCTGCACCCAATCCCAAGGCGCAAGAAGCGGTTATTCGAGAAGCTTGTCGCAAAGCTGGGGTTTCTCCCGGTCAAATTCAATATGTAGAGGCGCACGGAACGGGAACGAAACTAGGCGATCCTATTGAAATGCAAGCCTTGGGAGCGGCATTAGGAAGCGATCGCGAGCCTGGGGATTATTGTGCGGTAGGATCGGTAAAAACGAATATCGGACACGCTGAAACGGCTGCTGGCGTGGCAGGTTTGATTAAGGTGGCGCTGATGCTTAAATATCAGCAGATTCCACCTAGTTTGCATTTTGACGAGCCAAATCCCGCGATCGCATTTGATAAGCTTTCTTTAAGAGTTCAGACTGAATTGATTTCTTGGTCGAAACCTTCTGCTTTAGCGGGGGTTAATTCTTTTGGGTTTGGGGGAACCAATGCTCATGTAATATTAGAAGTCGCTTGTAGGGGCGAATGGCCATTCGCCCCTACAGAAGTCGGAAGGCAAGAAGATAATCAATCGTTAAGATGTCGTGCTACGCAACTTCTTACGTTGTCTGCGAAGAGTGAGAAGGCGTTGAGGGAGTTAGTAGGGCGATATGAGGCTTTTTTAGGGAATAAGCCAGATATATCGCTGGCTGATGTTTGTTTTACGGCGAATACTAGGCGATCGCATTTTAATAATCGTCTCGCAATTGTGACGAAATCTGTCGAACAGTTGCGATCGCAATTACAAGCTTTTATCTCTGGAAAAGAAACGACAGGATTAGTACGAGGTCAGTTAACGAGCGTTCCTAAGCTCGCTTTTTTGTTTACGGGACAAGGATCTCAATATGTCGGGATGGGACGAGAACTGTACCAATCTCAACCCGTCTTTCGCAATGCAATCGATCGATGTGCTGAGATTTTACAACCTTATCTAGAAAAGCCTCTTCTTGAAGTTCTCTATCCGCAAGAAACAAATTTCCCAATCCCTACTCACCAATCCCTACTCACCAATCACCTTGATGAGACTATCTACACTCAACCCGCTCTTTTTGCGATTGAATATGCTTTATACGAACTCTGGAAATTTTGGGGAATAAAACCCTCTGCTGTGATGGGTCATAGCGTTGGGGAGTACGTTGCTGCTTGCGTGGCGGGTGTTTTTAGTTTAGAAGATGGTTTGAAGCTAATTGCTGCTAGAGGACGCTTGATGCAACAATTGCCTCAAAATGGCTCGATGGTTTCGGTTTTTGCAGGCGAGGAAACAGTTAGAAATGCGATCGCATCTTACCAAGATCGAGTTACTGTTGCGGCGATTAACGGCTTTGAAAATATTGTTATTTCTGGCGATCGCGATGCAATAGATGCGATCGTTGCTAATCTAGAATCTGAGGGAATACAGACAAAACCGCTCAACGTTTCTCATGCGTTCCATTCTCCGTTAATGGAGCCAATGCTAGCAGAATTTGAGGAAATAGCTGGTCAGATTGCTTATTCTGTGCCGCAAATCGAATTAATTTCTAATAGCACGGGCGAGCTTATTTGTCAAGAAATTGCTACGCCTCAATATTGGTGTCGTCATATCAGACAACCCGTTCGATTTACCCAGAGTATAGAAACGCTAAATCGTCTGGGATATCGAGCGTTTGTTGAAATTGGTGCAAAACCTACTTTGCTCGGAATGGGACGCGCCATTTTAGATACTAATTCAGAATCGAGATTGTGGCTTCCGAGTTTGCGTCCTGGGTTTTCAGACTGGCAACAATTGCTACAGAGTTTGAGCGAACTCTATGTAAATGGAGTTAAAGTCGATTTTGTTGGGATTGAAGGCGATAATTCTCGAAATTTAATTCATTTACCAACATATCCTTTTCAACGCCAACGCTATTGGTGGGAAAATCATAACAGTTCCGTCGTAGGGGCGCATGGCGTGCGCCCTCTCAGTGACCAGTGTAAGGAAGCGTTTCATCCTTTACTCGGTCAAAAATTACATTTAGCAGGAACTCAAGAAATCCGTTTTCAAGCACAAATTAGTCAGGATTCGCTTGTTTATTTAAAAGATCATTGCATCGGAACTCAACCAATTTTCCCAGCCGCAGCTTATATAGAAATTGCTTTAGCAGCAGGTGCTAATGTTTTAAAATCTAGTCATTTATCTATCGCACAATTTAGCATCGAACAGCCTTTAGTTTTATCATCAGAGTCAAAAAATATTCAACTAGTTCTGACTCCCAACACTTCATCTAGCTATTCTTTTCAAATTTTTAGCAGTTCAATTGTTCGAGAAAATACTGAAGCTTCTTTTACTCTTCATGCTTGTGGAATAATTCAGCTAAGTGAAGAAAAAATACAAGCTTATCAACTCGATATCGATCGCGTTGAGAAAGAAGGCGAACAGTTATTAGTTAAAGAGTATTATGAAAAGTTGCGATCGCAAGGATTATGTTATGGCAACAATTTCCAAGGCATTAAACAAATTTATAAGCTTGACGAGCGAGTATTCGGTAAAATCCAATTACCAGAAACCTTATTACAAGGATCGGACAAATATCAATTACATCCTGTTTTGTTGGATAGTTGCTTGCAAACGTTAGGAGCAGCTTTTAATAATGTAGAACAAGGAACTTATTTACCAGTAGGATTAGAAGAATTACAAATTTATCGTCGTCCGAGTAACTATTTGTGGAGTCAAGTTAAACTCAAGCAAGACGATACAAATAATGGTTTTACCAGTCAAAAACGACTCAAAGCAGACTTTCAGTTATTTGATGGAAATGGTTTTGCGATCGCGCAAATTAAAGGGTTATCTCTTCAATATGTCAGTCATCAATCACTACAGAAATTTATTCCAGCAACCAAACAAGAAAATTTAGAAGATTGGTTATACGAAATTGTTTGGAAAAAGTCAGATGTAGGGTCGCATGGCGTGCGCCCTCACCAATATTCAAACAAGAATTGGTTAATCTTTGCTGACAGAAAGGGATTAGGAATTAAATTAGCGAATGAACTTCATGAAAAAGGCAATCGCGTTTCGCTTGTTTTTCCAGGAGAGTCTTATAAAATTTCAGAAGATGGGCATTACTATATCAATCCAACTCAACTAGAAGATTTTAAACAATTATTTAGCGCGATCCGCGTAGCGCTTCCGAAGGAAATCGCATCTTGTGATGGAATTATATATCTCTGGAGTACAGACGAAACATCAGATTTGCAAGAAGCACAAGTTTTAGGATGCGGTGGCATTTTATATCTCGTTCAGTCGTTAATAAAAGCGCAATCGTCTCAATTCCCCAAGCTTTTATTAATAACAAAAGGAACGCAAACAGTTGTAACCAATTCTGTTCCTACACAAATACAACAAGCATCTTTATGGGGATTGGGGAGCGTTATTCGTTTAGAACATCCTAATTTAGATTGTAAATGTTTAGATTTAGATGCTTCTGGTGAAAGCAATGACACTCAAACTTTACTCGAAGAATTAAATTTATCGGATGAAGAAAGTCAAATTGCTTATCGTCAGGGAATTCGTTATGTTGCGAGGTTAGCAAAACACAATTCTCAATCTCAATCGAATCAAAAAAGCACTTCTCCAGTGCAATTAAAAATCTCTAAATATGGGGTTTTAGATAATTTAACCTTAGCGCCTGCAACTCGTCGTCCTCCCGCACCAGAAGAAGTAGAAATTCAAGTTAACGCTGCTGGAGTTAATTTTAGAGATGTTCTCAATGCGCTGGGAATGCTCAAAAAATATCTCGAACAGATGGGATTTTCTAATGCAACTGATGTGCCTTTTGGCGGCGAATGTGCGGGGAAAATTGTTGCAATTGGAGAAGGCGTTAAAGGATTTAAAATTGGCGATGAAGTTATTGCAGCGCAAGCAATTGGGAGTTTGAGTAGCTATGTAACAGTTGATGCTCGATTTGTTACTTCCAAACCTACACAATTAAGTTTTGAAGAAGCTGCAACGATTCCCACAACCTTTCTGACAGCTTACTATGGATTGCATTATCTCGCAAAAATTAAACAGGGCGATCGCGTTTTAATTCATTCAGCGGCGGGAGGAGTCGGACAAGCAGCTATTCAACTCGCCCAAAAAGCAGGTGCAGAAGTCTTTGCAACCGCTAGTCCTAAAAAATGGGACTTTCTCAAGTCGATAGGCGTGAAATACGTCATGAACTCGCGAAATTTAGATTTTGCTGAAGAAATAATGGCGTTAACAGACGGAAAAGGAGTCGATCTCGTCCTCAATAGCTTAAATGGCGAATTTATTGCCAAAAATCTTGAAATTCTTGCTTCAGGCGGTCGTTTTATCGAAATTGGCAAAATTGGGATTTGGAATGAAAGTCAAGTTAAAGAAAAAAGAGACGATCTAACTTATTTTCCTTTCGATTTATTAGAGGTTTCTCAAGAAAATCCTCAATTAATTACCTCGATGCTTGAGGATTTGATGGAAGAATTTAGAAAAGACAATTTAAAACCTCTTCCTCATACAGTATTCCCCATAAAAGACGCAACCAATGCCTTTCGTTACATGGCGAAGGCAAAACATATCGGCAAAGTTGTTATTTCTTTACCAGAAATAGCCTCTCAACCGTTTGTAATTAGGGAAGATGGTAGTTATCTCATTACTGGCGGTTTGGGCGCATTAGGACTTCAAATTGCGCGTTGGTTAGTCGATAAAGGAGCAAGACATCTCGTTTTAGTCGGACGCAACCAACCTTCACCAGCAGCAAAAGAAACCATTAACGAACTAGAAAAAACAGGTACAAAGGTTAGTGTAGTTCGAGCAGACGTATCTAATTTTGATGACGTAACTCGCATTATCTCCCCCTATCAAAAGTCGAAAGTCGAAAGTCGAAAGTCGAAAGTAAATATTATTTCCCACTCCCCTACACCTCAATTAAATGGAATAATTCACGCTGCTGGCGTTCTCGATGATGGAGTTTTGTTAAAACAAAATTGGGAACGTTTCGATCGCGTTTTGGCTCCTAAAGTACATGGCGCTTGGAATCTACATTTAGCAACTCAAGATTTACCGCTAGATTTCTTTGTCTGTTTCTCGTCGATTGCTTCGTTACTCGGTTCCCCAGGACAAGGAAATTATGCAGCAGCGAATGCGTTTATGGATGCACTCGCTCATTATCGTCGAGGATTGGGATTGCCTGGATTGACTATCAATTGGGGAGTTTGGGCCGTTGGTATGGCGGCGCAGCTATCGGAACGCGATCGCGCTAGATTAGAAGAACAGGGATTAGGTGCGATCGCGCCACAACAAGGATTGCAAGTATTAGAAGAGTTGTTGCAATCGCAAGCGACACAAGTCGGCGTGTTGCCTGTCGATTGGTCGATTTTCCTCAAACAATTCCCCAAAAATCCTTTTTTTGAAGAATTAACTCCTCAATCAGAAGAAAAACCCGTACAACCGCGTTCTGAATTTATACAACAATTAGAAGCAGCTACCAATGGCGATCGCAAAACGCTATTATGCGATCGCATCCGTTCTCAAGTTGCTAAAGTTCTTGGATTTGATTCGCCTGAATATATCGAAATCCAGCAAAATTTTGGCGATTTGGGTATGGATTCTCTCATGGCAGTCGAATTGAAAAACGCGCTGCAAGCTAGTTTTGGTGTCTCGATTCCGCTTACTTCTGCATTCGATTATCCAACGGTTGAGTTACTAACCGATTATCTCGCTCAAGAACTTTCCCTCCTCGATACTTCTAAGTTATCTCCAAATGCGATCGAAGTTGCTAGCACCAACGGTCATTCGCCAACTAAGCACGAAGTTTCTGAGGTTGTAGAACAAAATGGTTCTAATAACGGCAAAGTAATTGTAATTCCAACAGAAAATCGAGAAATCGCGCCCGAACACTATCAGTTCCGTTTGATGCCCGAATATCTAACGCTTAGGAAGGATTTAGATAGAGTCGAGCAACTGGGCAATCCTTTCTTTGAAGTTTACGATGGGATTGCTAGAGATACGCTACGTATCGAAACAAAGGAACTCATTAACTATTCCAGTTACAATTATCTAGGAATGTCGGGCGATCCTATTGTCTCTCAAACAGCAATTCATGCGATCGCGCGTTACGGAACATCTGTATCTGCGAGTCGCGTCGTATCGGGAGAAAGACAGCTACACCGAGATTTAGAAAGAGAAATCGCAGAATTTTTAGGAACCGAAGATTGCATCGCCTATATTGGCGGTCACGCAACTAACGTTACTACTATCGGTCATTTATTTGGGAAAAATGACTTAATTCTCTGCGATGCACTCAGTCACAACAGCATTCGAGAAGGTTGTAAGCTATCGGGTTCGACGATTATTGAATTTCCTCACAACGATTGGCAAGCTTTGGATAATATTTTGTCCGAACAGCGTCACAAATACGAAAAAGTCCTCATCGCCATTGAAGGGATTTACAGCACAGATGGCGACACCGCATATTTATCTGAATTTGTCAAGTTAAAAAAACAACACAAAACCTTCCTTCTAGTAGACGAAGCGCATTCCATAGGCGTATTAGGCGCAACTGGTCGCGGAATTGGCGAATTTTTTGGCGTAAAAGCTACCGATGTCGATTTATGGATGGGAACGCTCAGTAAATCTTTTGCTAGCTGTGGCGGTTATATTGCAGGTTGTAAGGAAGTCGTAGAGTATTTAAAATATACTGCCCCAGGATTCGTATTTAGCGTTGGGATGTCGCCGCCGAATACTGCTGCTGCATTAGCAGCAATACGACTGCTAAAAAGCGAACCCGAACGAGTAACAAGGCTGTGCGATCGCGCTAAACTTTTCTTAGAGTTGGCACAAAGTAAAGGACTCAATACGGGAACGAGCAAAGATTCGCCCATCATACCTATCATTGTCGGCGAACCTTACAAAGCCGTACAACTATCGCAAGCACTGGGTAAATGCAATATTAACGTTCAACCGATGGTTTATCCTTCCGTTCCTTATAATGCTTCTCGCTTGCGTTTCTTTATCAGTTGCACCCATACGGAAGAGCAAATTAGATTTACGATAGATGCGATCGCCTCTGAGATTGCTAAACTAAAGTAACCATAGCACCGCTTTCAATATAAGACTTCTTGCTCTTGTTCGGGAAAAGGAACAAAGTATATCGAGTTTGATTTGCGATCGCCAATTTTGATGTAGTGCGGGTCAATAGCCCGCACGAGCTTTGAGCTTCGTACTACAATAAAAAATAGGGCAGGCAATGCCCACCCTTATTCATCTAAATTTCACCTGTTGCTAACATCTGAATCAGACGAGGCGTACCTGGATCGAATCCTGCTAAATCCCACGAAAGCGGATCTTTTGGATCGACTAAGGTGACTTGATAAGGCGCTAGCGTAACGTAGACTGCCTTAACATTTGGGTTAACCTTCTGACGGTATTGAGCTAACACTTGAGATGGATGGTTGTATCCCGCCCAGCTTTCGCTATCCGTCCAGAAACAGATAACATCTGCCTTGAACTTGTTTTTAATCGCCCACTGGTAAGCAACCGAAGCATCAGTTCCGCCGAAGTTCTGGTTACTTGCTTTACGCAAGGCAGAACTAAAGGTGTCCTGTCGAGAAATTCCTAAATCGCGAAATTCTGTAGAAAATCCACGAATGACATAATTTTTCTCGGCTTTTGCCGTAACTAACGCCATAGCAGTTGCAATTTCACAGCAACTCAACCCGACAGAATCGACAACTCCACAAGACATAGAACCAGAGATATCGACTGCGTGTAGAAACACCTTACCAGTCGGTTCGGCAATATCGAACGATAGTTCTACTGCTTTCTCTAAAATATCTACGATACGGGCCACAGGCTTCCAAGTTTTTTTACTGCGTCCGTTGCGTCCGCCAGAACGATAGGTTTTGAGTGCCTTAAGGACATCAATCGGGTGAATTCGTCCCTTACGCAAGCGATCTGCACTGTTGAGAATGGCTTTAACGCGATCGAGGTTAGCTGTTTTGTCAGCACGCAATACGCCCAGTTCGGTTAGAGAACCCAAGTTACGTAACATTGCGCCGATAGGCATCTCGTTAAACAGCAACTGCCATGCTTTCTTATCCATATGCCCGACAGGGGCTGCCATTTCGTGAGTGAGATGTCCTTGCGCGAT
>JALOOL010000185.1 GCA_025454425.1 Hydrococcus sp. Prado102
ATTGGTTTCGCCTTTATTTGTTACCTACAGCTTTGCGAGAAATTCAACGCGCCGTTATGCCTCTGCGAGAATCTCAGGGAATTGTTGCATTGTTAGATAATCGAGTCAATTATCGCAGTTATGGCAGTCGAACGCTTACAGCTTTAGAACCCTACGCGCGGATTAACTATATCGATCCGAGTTGGTTTGGTAAGGATATAGATTAATAAGCGATCGCGCATTCAAATATAAATAAAAATGTGTAGGTAGAATGTCTGCATTACAATTTTCATAAATTAACTACGATCGCCATTCAAGACAACATAAAACGCGATCGCGTACTACATTTTAAATCTAAAAATCTTTGACGCGATCCGTAGGTTGGGTTAAGATACGAAACCCAACAAAACATAAGTTGGATTTTACTATCGCTTAAATTACTATTTACCACACGATATTCTTAGAGAAAACCGATCGCGCTCCTGTTTCTGCTCAAAAGAATTTATCTCAACATTATTACTTTCTTGCGACTCTAACATCAGCCATTCTCCAGTAAAAGGACTATTTAGCAAGTCGTCTGGACTCGGCGGGACTCCTCCGCGTCCGAGATCGTAGAAAGAAATATTGCTTTCTCCATTTGTTCCCACTTGACAACCTTGAGCGACTTGCACATTAATATTGTCTTGTGGGAGATTTTCTAATCCTCGCGTTGGGTCAATCCCAGAAGTATTAATTATTACATTTCCCGTAAATCCAGCATTAGAACTTGCCGTAATATCGCTTAGAGGCGTGAGTCTTTCTCGAAAATCGATACCAAATATGCTATCGGTACTAATTGAGATATTACCGCCCGTTCCCTCAAAAGCATTAGCCGTAATATCGCTATTTTCATTGGGAACTGCCACAATAGCGCCTGTATTAATGGTAATTCTGCCGCCATCGCCACCAGCACCAGGCACTCCTACTGTCGTCGAGATTTGAGAACCGTTACGCAATAACAACAAGTTTTGTACGTCAAGGTTAATATTTCCTACAAGTTCTCCTGTTTGGTTGCTTTGTGCTGAGAGAGTCCCGTTATCGAGGGTTAGAGAACCTGCTGTAAGTTGAATTTGACCGCCTTCGCCTCGTCCTTGACTGTTAACCGTAACCACTGCACCATCATTGATGGTTGCAGTGTTTGGATAGTTTTCGATAAAAATATTGCCGCCATCGCCTGTCGAACCTATATCCGTATTAGCAAACAATCCGCTTTCTGGGCCTATATTAGTAATACGATCGCGATCGCCGCCTACTCCTGCCAATCGTCGCTCGAAGTTAGGATCGCTACCAGAAAGAGTTAGGCTATCTTTAACTCTAAGTCTTAGATCTCCAGCATCGCCACTGCCGCGAGTAGCGCTAATGATTTGTGCGCCACCTGTAAGATCGATAGTGTTAGCATCAATTGTAATATTGCCTGCCCGACCGAAATTAGCCGTCTGCGCCTCGACAACTGCGCCATCAGCTAAACGAAACTCTTCAGTACTTATAAATATATTTCCTGCTGACCCGCTAGCGCCTGTTTGAGTACTGGTAAATAAACCACTAGACAAACTTGGTGGTTCTATTCCAAGCGGTTCTTCGGAATTATCAGAATTGAGAGGATTAACAATAGAGATTTGTCTGGGATTAGTACCGGAAATCTCGACAAA
Source organism: Hydrococcus sp. Prado102 (assembly GCA_025454425.1). Taxonomy (GTDB): domain Bacteria; phylum Cyanobacteriota; class Cyanobacteriia; order Cyanobacteriales; family Microcystaceae; genus Hydrococcus. Next base: position 1,668 of record JALOOL010000185.1, read on the forward strand.
ATCTGAAGTATTAATGCTGATATTTCCACCTTGCCCTATACCTCCAGGAGATTCATCATTTGCCGCGCGAAGACCAGCTTGGATCGAACTGCCATTGTTTAATGTTAGCGATCGCGCTTGAATATTGACGTTACCGCCAATTCCTACGCCGTCTGGTTCTACATTGCTTTGTATACCGCTAAAGTTATTAAAGATCGCAAAATCGTCAACTTTTATAGCGATACTACCTGCATCGCCCCGATCGAAGGTACTGTTAACCAGGAAACCAGCATTATTTAGCGACAGAGATTCCGCTTTAATGCTAATATCTCCTCCTTGACCTTCTCCACCCGCGTCTACTGAACTAGCGATCGCGCTTGGCAAGACAAAATCCTTACCAGCAAGTCTTTGAGTAATAACACCCGATACTGTCACATCGTTGTCAACGTCGATAGTTATATTGCCAGCATCTCCTTGACCTTGGGTGTTGGCAAATAAAAAAGAACCATTTGTTACCGATAGTGAGCGAGCGCGAATATCGATATTCCCACCATTATTTTGTCCATCTTTTAAAACACCACTGCTAACAAAACCTCTATTGAGGAATACTGTATCGCTAGCATCAATAGTAAGCTTTCCTCCTTTTCCTTCACTGTTGGTAGTCGTTGAGACGATTGCTCGATTTTGTACCAGTAATTGTCCAGTGGTTATTGTTAAATCTCCTGCATCTCCCACTTTTCCGCTTCCAAAAGTGCCAGTTACCAAACTACTAAACCTATCATTGGCAAAATTACCGCTCATTTGTACTGAATCTGAGGCATTAATGTTTATATTTCCTCCTTTTCCTTCGCCTAACGTAGTGGTTGAGACGATCGCTCCATTAGATAAAGAAAGATTGCGAGCTTGGATATCGATACTGCCTCCCTTACCCATTCCCGTTGACACAAAACTGGTTGCACTGGAATTGTTGAATGTAGCTGTCTCGTCAATACGAAGGACAATATCGCCTCCCTCTCCCAAGCCAAAAAGACTAGCCGTACTAGCATTTATGTTTGCGCCATCTGTTACAAAAAGCGATCGCGCTTTAATAAAAATATCTCCTGCATTGCCCGATCGTAAACCTCCGGTCGCAGTTGCTAAACTTGCACCCCTGCTGAATGAGACTGAATCAGAGGCATTAATTTGAATATTGCCAGCATCTCCGGCTCCTTGAGTAGACGCATTGAGTCTAGCCGAGTTAGATAAGGATAGAGAGCGAGCTTGAAAATTGATATTGCCTCCCTTGCCCGTTGCTCCAGATGCTACAGAACTTTCAACACTAGCACCATTACTTAACGTGACTGTATCGTCAACGTCAAAGATAATATCTCCTCCGTTTCCCCGTGCTGCGGTACTAGCAGACAGTTTAGCGGTATTGGTAATCGCAACAGAGCGGGCTTGAATCGCGATCTTTCCAGCATTTCCCACCCCACGAGTATTAGAACTCAAATCTGCTCCACCGCTTAGAAAAACTGTATCGGACACGTTTACTCGTATGTCGCCAGCATCGGGCAATCCTCGCTCGCCTAGTTCTCCGAAGGTAGCTGTAAACAAACTAGCACCATTAGTAACCGAAAAATTTCTAGCTTCGATCAAAATATCGCCTCCTCGACCCGTTCCCACAAACGTAACCCCGTTAAGTACCGCTCTTCCGACAGCAGTGCTGGCTGTGGCTCCATCAAAAGAAACCGATCCTCTGGTTGCCTCGATCGCAATATCTCCAGCATCGCCCGATCCAAAAGTAAAAGCTTGCAATCCCGAACCACTGTCGATCGAGACAGACTCAGATGCTTTAATTTGAATATTTCCTGCATTTCCTTGCCCGACAGTAGAAGTAGCTAATTGAGCGCTGTTAGATAAAGAAAGCGATCGCGTGTTAATAATGATATCGCTTCCATTCCCAACACCCGATTGTGCTACAGCGCTGAGAATTCCGCTAGCCCTTCCTTCTAATCCCTCTAAGGAAACTCTGTCCGTTGCATTTATCGTTACCTTTCCTGCATCTCCTCGTCCAAAAATGCCAGAACCGATTACAAAATTGCCAATTCCTTCAAAAACTTTCGTATTGATGATGACTTCTCCTGCATCGGCCGTGCTTCCCAACTCTACTGTATTGCTAATAGAACTTGGAAAATTAATGTCTCCTTGAATTTTTACACGTTCTGTTGCATTGATTTCAACATTTCCTGCTCTCACCCCTGGCGACCCCAAACCTTGCCCTATTCCTACCAAAAAGACACTGCCTTCTGAAAGCTCAAAAATTCGAGCGCCTATTGTAATACTGCCTTCTCCTCCACCTCTGACATCAAAGCTAGAGCCATTAGTTAGAGCGAGGAAATCTGTCATGATGTCGATGCTGCCTGCTTTCCCCCCTCCGAAATTGTTGGTGCTTAATCGAGCGCCATTGCTTAAAAATATAGAATTGGCTTGCAAGTCAATCTGGCTTGCCTTCCCATTTGCTCCTGCAAACACCTCGCCATAAATTCCACTGGAAAAACCCGTATTATCTGCGCCAGAGATAGTTATAGAATCGCTTGCCTGAATCCTTACATCGCCTGCATTGCCTCGTCCTCCAGGCGCTAGCTCGGTAGCTCCAAAAATCCTAGTATTTAACAAAGCGCCATTTGTTAAAGAAAGTGACTTAGCTTTAATCTGAATATTGCCTCCGTTCCCAATAGCCGAACTATCTACAGTAGTAGAGATTCTACTGTTAGAACCATTGAGCCTAACAGATCCAGATCCATCAACATTAATGTTTATATCTCCGCCATTCCCTATACTGAAAGTCGTAGCGCTCAGAAATGCTTCTTCACTTAAAGTTAGAGATCCCGCTCGAACATTAATATCGCCTGCATTGCCAATAGCATTTTCATTAACTCTATTTTCAATACCGCTAGACTGACTAAGGGCAATCTCATCAGCTACGTTTAACCTCACATTGCCAGCTTGCGCTTGTGGAGAACCTAACCCAGAGCGTATACCAGCTGATAGCTGACTGCCCTTACTCATGCTCAAATTTTGAGCATTAACGGTTATAGAACCTCCTCCTGCACCCAGAACATTAACCGTTGCTCCGTTGGATAGCGATGTATTTCCCGCACTGTTGAGGACGATATTTCCTGCAATTCCATTCGATGAAGCATCGATCGCACCACCTAATAAAACAATATCTCTACCTTCTAAATTTGGCTGTCCTATTCCTTGAATCGTCCCCAGAAATTTCCCCGTCCCATCTAATCCAACAAGTGAATCAACTGCTCCTGGAACGGTAGCTAGAGTAATATTTCTCCCAGGTGCGGATATTTGACCGCTGCTTAGAATGCCTCCAGCAATTAAAGCAAGATTTTGTTGGTTCTTTAAATCGGCAGCATTGAAAATTATTCCTGAATTATCGCTCTCAAATACCAACCCTACTGGTACGGGTACGTCTATTGTAAGTAATGGGGCAGCATTGGGATTAGTCGCGCTAAAGTTCTCTCCATTGGGAAATGCAATACCATTGGCAGTACTCCCAATAAACGAACCGCTGATGTCTAATTTGGCATTAGCACCAAAGATAATCCCTTTGGGGTCGATCAAAAAGAGATTGGCATTTCCCAAAACCCCAAGAGTGCCAAAAATTTGAGAGCCATTTCCGCCAGTAACGCGCGAAAAAATGGTACGAATCCCATCTGGATTGCTAAAATAAGCCCCCCGTCCTTCTGGGATAATAAACTGACCGAAACTATGAAATAGGTTAGCACCTCGCCTCGCTCCGCCGTCGATCCGATCGCTCGGAACTCCTTTTATAACAACATTAGGCGTTACAATAGAACGCTCTGCCCCTAATGTATCGTCTTCAACAACTTGGGCAAAAACTTGGCTCTCCCAATCCACAAAAAAACTGCTGAGAGTGAGAAGCAATAAATGTTGGATAGGGATTGAAAACAGATGGCGATCGCGATTAGACATAACAAAATAAAATTCGTTTTATTATCTTGGAAAGTATTGGAGATTCAAGAGAAAGTTTATGCTTTTTGAGATTAAAAAGTTTATCTTACTTGAGAATCTGTAACTCTACATTGATTGTCTAATCTACCTTGTAGAGATTTACGCTTAATTATTTCTTAATTTTAAGTAGGTGGTCATAATTAAAAGTAACGTGGTGGGCAATGCCAAAAATTATAGAAGTCTTATCCATAGCTTATTGCAAGCATTGCTCACCCTACTTAATCCTCTGCCTTCATAATTTCGACTTACGACTTACGACTTACGACTTTCCTAAAGCCCTCTGCCTTCTGTTGATACGCTAAGATTGCCTTGAGAGTAGAAACAAACGGGCAATGGAAGATAGGGAAATTATTACGCCAGATATTGTCGATCTGAGCAACTGCGATCGCGAAGCCATTCATATTCCAGGTCGCATCCAACCTTACGGCGTTATGTTAGTACTGGCAGAACCCAATTTAAGGCTCGTGCAAGTCAGTCGCAATACCTTGGAATTTTTAGATTTGCATCCCCAAGATTTACTCGATCGCCCTCTCGACGATTTTCTCGACTCGCAACAACTCGACCTTATTAAAGGTTGCATAGCACAAGATTTTGAAAATGTCAATCCGTTAAAACTAACTTTTAACGGACGGCTATTTGACGGGATAATTCATCGGAGCGATTGCGTATTAATATTAGAATTAGAGCCGACGCGATCGCATCAGAGGGCGGATTTTGTTACCTTTTATCATTTAATTAAAGGTGCGATCGCGCGTTTTCAAAACGCCTCGACCCTAAACGATTTGTGTGACATCATTGTCGAGCAAGTACGCCAACTAACGGGTTTCGATCGCGTCATGGTCTATCGCTTTGACGAACAAGGAGCGGGTCAAGTTATTGCAGAAGACAAACGAGACGATTTGGAGCCATATTTAGGCTTACACTATCCCGCATCCGACATACCCAAGCAAGCGAGAAAGCTTTATGCACTCAATTGGCTGCGACTGGTTTTCGATGCTAACTATCAACCAACAGAACTAATTCCCGACCTTAACCCAATTACCAACAGCCCTTTGGATATGAGCCACGCGGTGCTGCGAAGCGTTTCGCCGCTTCATGTCGAATATATGCACAATATGGGGCTTACGGCTTCGATGTCGATTTCCCTACTCAAAGATCGGGAGCTTTGGGGGCTAGTCGCCTGCCATCATTATTCCCCCAAAGTAGTTTCTTATGAAATTAGGACTGCCTGTGAATTTTTGGGACAAGTGATGTCGCTCGAACTTGCTCTTAAAGAAGACAATGAAGATTTGGATTACAAAATGAAGCTCAAATCGCTTCAATCGCAATTTATAGAATCGATTTCTGAAGCTGACGATTCAATTGAGGGGTTAATTGGCAACCCATCCAACCTGCTAGAGTTAGTTAATGCTAGCGGCGCAGCAATCTATTGCGCTCAAGAACAAATTGCGATCGGTAAAACGCCCGTACAGTCTCAATTGCAGGATCTATTGAACTGGACGACAACCCAAATGCAAAGCGAAAGCATTTACGAAACAAACTGCCTGCCCCAAGTTTACCCGCCTGCCGAGCAATTTAAGAATCTTGCCAGTGGAATGCTAGCATTGTGCATTTCTAAGGTACAGAAATTTTATATTCTGTGGTTCCGTCCCGAAGTCATTCAAACGGTTAACTGGGGTGGCAATCCCAATAAACCCGTCGAAGTACACAACAATGGCGAAGTGCGACTCTCGCCCCGCAAATCTTTTGCTTTGTGGCAAGAATTGGTAAGTAACCAATCTATTCCTTGGAAGCGATGCGAAATCGAAGCAGCCATAGAATTGAGGAGTTCTATTGTCGGAATCGTCCTGAAAGGGGCTGACGAATTAGCAAAAGTTAATCTAGAACTAGCACGCAGTAATGAAGAACTCGATGCTTTTGCATATATTGCTTCTCACGACCTCAAAGAACCGTTACGAGGCATTCACAATTACTCTAGCTTCCTGCTCGAAGATTATGAAAATGTATTAAGCGAAGATGGGATAGGGAAGTTACAAACTTTGATGCGTTTGACTCGACGCATGGAAGATTTAATCGAATCTTTACTACACTATTCGCGTTTGGGAAGGAGCGAACTTTTCTTACAACAAACAGATTTAAACCAACTCGTTAACGAGGTGTTGGATATATTTAAAATTGGACTGCCAAAGACTGGCGTTACAATCTCGATTCCGCGACCTTTACCAATGGTATATTGCGATCGCGTACAAATAAGCGAACTATTCAGCAATCTGATCGGTAACGCTATTAAATATAACGATAAACCTCAAAAAATAGTTGAAATTGGTTATTTAGAAGCAGAAGAACCAGAGCGAGCGACTCCTATTTTTTACATCAAAGATAACGGCATCGGCATCCGCGAAAAGCATTTAGAAACTATTTTTCGCATCTTTAAGCGACTGCACCCAGCTAATAAATACGGCGGCGGGACGGGAGCGGGGTTGACCATTGCCAAAAAAATAGTCGAACGCCATAATGGAAAAATTTGGGTAAGATCGGTCTATGGGGAGGGTAGCACTTTTTATTTCAGCTTTTTGGCAGCAAAATAAAGGAAAATAATTTTTAGTGGATTTAAAGGTACAAGCTTTTGATGGTGAGTTTGACTTTATCTAGTACTCTTACTCAACCGCTTCTTGTCGTTGAAGACAGCGACGAAGATTTTGAGGCACTCAGACGAATGATGCGACAATCTGCTGTTACGACTCCAGTTTATCGCTGCCTCGATGGAGACGAAGCGCTAGACTTTCTGAATCATACGGGCGAATATTGCGATCGCACAACTGCACCTCGTCCATCCGTAATTTTGCTCGATCTCAACCTACCTGGGACAGACGGGCGAGATGTACTCAAACAAATCAAGCAAGATAGCCAACTCCAAATCATTCCTGTGGTTGTTTTTACTACGTCTTCTAACCCCAAAGATATCGAAGTTTGCTATCAATACGGCGTAAGTGGTTATATCATCAAACCGATGGATGTTGACAAGCTCAAAAAAGGAATTCAAACTTTCATCAATTATTGGTTTAAAACGGTTATCCTTCCAGAGGGAGAAACGAACTGTTAGTGTTTGACTTTAAAATTGAAAAAGTTGCTCGGTTTGAGTTGTATTGAACCAAGCAGCCTGTAAGGAGCGATCGCTAATGACTCTAAATCGCTACACCATTGTTATTGTCGATGACTCTTTTGAAGATCGCGAAACTTATCGCCGCTATTTATTTGGGGAACGACGTTGTAATTACAGCATTTTAGAAGAAGAATACGGAGAAAACGGGCTTCAGTTGTGCGAACAAGTCAAACCAGACATTGTTTTGCTAGATTTTTTACTGCCAGATATTGATGGTCTAGAGTTTTTAGTTCAATTGCAGGCGGCAAATCCCAAAAACTGTCCGCCAGTAATAATGCTAACCGGACAAGGCAACGAAGAGATCGCTGTACGGGCACTCAAAAGCGGCGCGCAGGATTATTTAGTCAAGGGACACGTCACTTCTGAAAGTCTCTGTTTTACCGTTCGCAATACAATCGAAAATGTTCTTCTGCGCCGACAGCTAGAGCAAAGCGAAGCGCGATTTAGGCGTTTGGTAGAGTCTAACATTATTGGCGTGGCGATCGGCGATTTAAACGGGAAAATTAGTTATGCTAATGGGGCATTTCTGGCGTTGGTAGGATACAAGCAAGAAGAATTGCAGGACGGAAAATTAAACTGGCGCGATCTTACCCCATCAGAATATTTACCCTCCGATGAGAAAGCAATTCGAGAATTGAACCAGTTGGGGGTTTGTACGCCTTATGAAAAGGAATGTATTTGTAAAGATGGTTCTCGCCTTCCCATCCTTCTCGGCGGCGCACGTCTAGAAGAAGGCGAAGAAACAGCAATCGCGTTTGTTATGGATCTGAGCGATCGCAAGCAAGCTGAATTAGAAATGCGCAAGGCACTCGAACAAGAAAAAGAACTCAGCGAACTTAAGTCGCGCTTTGTTGCGATGGTATCTCACGAGTTTCGCAACCCCATCAGCGCTATTTTGGGAATGGTTCAACTGCTCGAAAATTATGGCGATCGCTTTAGCGAGTCAAAAAAACAAACGATGTTTGGACATATTAAAAATGCTGCTAACAAAATGAACGATATCATAGATGACGTGCTGGCGATCGGTCAGGCAGGCATGGGAAAGCTAAAATTCGAGCCAGCTTTATTGGATGTAGAAATTTTTTGTGAAAATTTAATTTACAAGTTAAAATTGGGTGCAAATGGCAAACATCCAATTCATTTTCATTATGAAGGGATAAAAGCCTCTGTCATGGATGAAAAATTACTGCATCATATCTTGACAAATTTGTTAATTAATGCTTTTAAGTATTCGGATGAAGGTAGCCCAGTTGATTTTACAGCGATTTGCCAGCCGCCCAAGGTAATTTTTCAAATTCGCGATCGCGGGATTGGCATTCCGCAACAAGATTGGCAAAGACTGTTTGAACCTTTCCATCGCGCTAGCAACGTAGGGACGCGACAAGGAACGGGTTTGGGACTAGCAATTGTCAAACAGTGCGTCGATTTGCACGGAGGCGCGATCGTGTTTGATACTAAAGTTGGGGAAGGTACTCTTTTTACGGTTACGCTTCCTTGTGGTTGGGAAGCAATAAATTAATAAACCAATTAGGAAACATTCATGGAAAAAGGAAAAATCGTCGCTATCATTACCGGAGTTATTTCTCTTCTTCTGGGGGTTGCTTATTTAATTTTGGTTCAAATCTTGGATTTTCGAGGCGAGATGATTCCAGCACCAATGAGTTTGATATTGATGTTATCGTGTCAATATGGCTAAGCTTGGAGCAGAAATTTCTATGAGCTTTTCTGAAACAATTAAAAGACTGACGGGATACAAAGCGTGGGCAAATGAAATTACATTTTCAGCCGTAAAATCTCTGCCAGAAGGTGAAGCAACTCAAGAACGCAAAACCCGTTATAAAAACATGATTTATACGTTGAATCATGTATATGTTATCGACTGTATCTTTAAAGCTCATTTAGAAAACACCTCTCACCCTTATACCGCAAGAAATACTGAAACTTATCCGCCATTAGAAGAGATATGTATGCTCTGAAGAAAGGTTAATTATAGACGCGGTGAAAGATCGCTACTTATAAATACTTTTTAACTAATAGCTTATTAAAAATTGTAAACTTTTTGGCGTTAAGGCTAGAATCATACATAATCGCCTCGATAAACTAAGCAACAGTACTCCTGTACTCTTACTAAGAAAAAACTTTGGCTAATCATTGTTTGCTTAGTCCATCGCACCTATTGTAATCGCCAAATTTACATGATTCCCCTACAACTGACGCTTAAAAACTTTCTCAGTTATCGAGAGGCTACCTTAGATTTTAGAGGATTACATACTGCCTGCATTTGTGGTGCAAATGGTGCGGGAAAGTCTTCGTTATTAGAAGCAATTACCTGGGTTATCTGGGGTCAAAGTCGCGCTGCTAGCGATGATGATATCATTCATGCAGGTGCAGAATACGTGCGAGTGGATTTTCAATTTATTAATAACGATCGCATTTATCGGATTATTCGGAGTCGCAATCGAGGACGTAGCGGTTCTCTCGATTTTCAGATAGATAATGAAGGAGATTTTCGCTCGGTAAGCGCCAAAAATTTGCGAGCAACTCAAGAACAAATTATTGAGTATTTGAAGCTGGATTACGATACTTTTATCAACTCAGCTTATTTGCGTCAGGGACGCGCAGATGAATTCATGTTACGCCGTCCTAACGAACGCAAGCAAATTTTAGCAGATTTATTGAAACTGGATCGATACGAACAATTAGCTGAAAAAGCAAAAGATTTATCCAAACAATTTAAAGGACAAGCAGAACAATTAGAAGCCAGTTTAGAACCAATCGAGCAACAATTAAAACAAAAGGGAAACATCACAGAACAACTAAATAATTTAGAAAAAGAAATCGTCCGACAACAATTGCTTGAAGAAAGCGATCGCGAGAA
>JALOOL010000506.1 GCA_025454425.1 Hydrococcus sp. Prado102
AACTCCTCCCTTTCTGGGAGCGTTCTGAAACTTTGCCCAAATGGGATGTGACGGTTTTTCCCTCCTAATTGGTATTTTATTTTTACGCAAGTCCCTTAACCTGCATCATTGCTCCAAATTTACCCGTTTCTACTCGCAATCCACTCGCTCTTAATTTAGCTACAAATTGCTCGTATAATTCTTCTGCTTGGTTGGGAGGAGCAGAATCGCTAAAGGAAGGACGGCGACCCTTGCGACAGTCTCCATAAAGTGTAAATTGACTGACAACCAATAATTCGCCCTCGATCTCTTGAACCGATCTTTCCCAACCGCTCTTTTCTTCGTCAGGAAAAATTCGTAATTCTAAGCATTTACGTGCCATCCAGTCGAGTTCCGCCTCCGTATCAGTATGAGCAATCCCGACTAACAGGTTTAATCCCCGTCCAATTTTGCCAACAATTTCTCCATTAACTGTAACTTGAGACGATGTAACTCGCTGAATGACAATTCGCATATTCAATGATTTGTAGGGGCGCATGGCGTGCGCCCTTAGCAATTTTCTTAGTAGACCAAAGTTTATGCCACGGACTTCAATAGGGCACTGTTTAATTCCTGACTATTTCCCAAATCCTTTGGCGCGAGTCGTTGAAGCCATACAGAGACAGTTTTCGATTTGCGATCGCAATTTATCGGAATCAAGATTTTGACCGATGAGAACTAACTGATTCTTCGGTTGTCCTTTCCATTCGTCGTCTTCGAGGGTGAATCGCTTACCGCTCAAATGGAAGATATGACGTTTGGGACTTTCATCAAACCACAGAATTCCTTTAGCGCGAAAAACATTCTCAGGCATTTGATTGTCTAAGAAATACTGAAACTTACGAATCGCAAAAGGTTTATCGCTTTCATAAGACAAGGAGGTAAAACCATCATTTTCTAAATGATTGGAATGATGGTGGTGGTGATGGTCGTGGTCGCGATCGTGATGGTCGTGACCGCAATCATGGTCGTGGTCGCGATCGTGATGATGCTCTTGGTCGTGATGATGATGCTCGTGCTTAGATTCGGCTGCGTCGTAATACTTGTCGGACTCGAATAAGCCAATGCTGAGAATTAAAGGTAAAGGAACTTGCGATTTTTGAGTGCGCAGAATTCTCGCACCTTCTTTAATGTCTCTAATTCTAACTTCTAAAGCATCTACATCAGCTTCGTCAACTAAATCGGTTTTGTTGAGAATTATGACATCTCCGTAGGCGATTTGGCTGTAAGCTGCTTGCGAGTTAAACAAATCGAGACTGAAATTGGCGCAATCGACCGTCGTAACGATAGAATCTAAACGCGTCATGTCTCGCAATTCCGTTCCCAAAAAGGTTAGGGCGACGGGTAAAGGATCGGCTAACCCCGTTGTTTCGACTACCAGATAATCGATTTTTTCTGGACGTTCGAGAACCTTGTGAACGGCTTGAACTAAATCTTCGTTGATGGTACAGCAAACACAACCGTTGTTGAGTGCCACCATATCATCTTCGGTAGAAACAATCAGTTCGTTATCGATGCCAATTTCGCCAAACTCGTTGACGAGAACGGCGGTTTTGAGTCCTTGCTGATTGGTCAGTATATGGTTGAGAAGGGTTGTCTTGCCACTACCTAAGAATCCTGTGATGATAGTTACGGGTAAACCATGTTTGGGAGCTTCCATGTTCTCGGAATTACCCGATCGATTATTGACTGTTTGCATAGGATATTGGAAAACACTGCTTTACCTATTATCTTAATTATTCTTGTGACGATCGCGCCCTTGGAGTAGGAATCGAAATTCCTGTAGCGATTAATTTTTCCATAGACCGACTATTTAGGGGTCTAGAGCAGTAATATCCCTGTGCGTACTTGCATTTTAAAGTTTTGAGGTAAGTTAATTGTTCAAGTGTTTCTACCCCTTCGGCGATCGCATCCATATTTAAGCTGCGAGCAAGCGCGACAATTGCCCGAACAATTTCCAAATTTTCTCCTTTTGAACCAATTCGACTGACAAAAGAGCGATCGATTTTCACCGCATTGCTGGGAAAGCGATGCAAATAACTCAAGGATGAATACCCCGTACCAAAGTCATCGATATGTATTTGAATATTCATTTCTCGCAATTGCAAGAGCATATCGGTTGCCGATTGCGTATTTTCCATCAGGACGCTTTCGGTAATTTCTAGCTTCAAACTGGTAGCTTCCAACTCAGTCTCTTGGAGAATGCGAGCAATTTGTTCGCTCAAATCGGGTTGTGAAAACTGCTTGCTCGAAAGATTGACGCTAATAGTTAACAATGGAATCGTAGGAAATTGCTCTTGCCAGACGCGCATCTGACGACAAGCTTCGCTAAGTACCCAATAGCCGATCTCGACGATTAGCCCCGTTTCTTCTGCAATGGGAATAAATTGTGCTGGAGACACGAGTCCGTGTTGGGGATGCTGCCAGCGCACGAGAGCTTCAAAGCCGATAATCTTGTTAGTAGATAGCGAAACAATCGGCTGGTAATAAACTAACAACTCCTGACGGGCGATCGCGCGTCGTAAATCTGTCTCTAACTGTAGAAGCGTAGTAGCTTGGGCGTACATCTCCGTATCGAATATCTCATGACGCGCCCTACCCCGCGTCTTGGCGCGATACATGGCAATGTCAGCATTGCGTAGTAGTTCGTCGGCTTGAGTCCTATCGGTTGCATTGAAAGCGATACCAATACTCGTACTGATAAAAATTTCGTGTCCGTTGATATTAAAAGGCGATGCCAGCGTTGTTTGGATTCGGTTGGCAACGAGCGAAACGTCGCTGGCATCGGCGAGATCGTCTAGTAAAATAGTAAATTCATCACCTCCTAAGCGAGCTACGGTATCGCCAGAACGCAGACAGGTTTCTAGCCGACGCGCGAAGGCAATTAACAAGCGATCGCCAATGATATGACCGAGACTGTCGTTAATAATTTTAAAGCGATCTAAATCCAAAAAAAGCACGGCAAACAGATAATCGGAGCGCCTTTGAGCGTGTAAGATCGCTCGCTCCAAACGGAGAGCGGCAGACTCCCAAATGGGAGTTTCGTTGGCGTCCCGCCCGCTCGTCGCTGCGGGGGCAACGCTGGTTTCCAATTCGGTCGCCGGGGGAAGTTCGCCGATCGGCAGCCGCAACGCCGACAACTTCCGCACCGCG
>JALOOL010000186.1 GCA_025454425.1 Hydrococcus sp. Prado102
GGAAATTGCATCGAACACAAACCACTAGGAAAAGATTTAGAGGTGACAGAAAATTGGCTCCCAGAAGGTTCTATTGTCGTTGGCGTAACTTCTGGTGCTTCTACGCCAGATAAGGTAGTAGAAGAGGTTATCGAAAAGATCTTTGAATTGAAAGGAGCAATTGCGATCGCTTAAATTCAGTTATCAGTTAGCAAGACGCATAACTCTTGAATTTAAACCAGTAAGCAATTATCAAGCTTACTGTTAACTGTTAAGACTGTTCGCCGATTACTGTTCGGGCGCACGCCATGCGCCCCTACATTAACTAATATGGGACACTTTTGTTATCAATTGGCTATTCGTATTTTTTCGACTTGTTTGGGTGCGTTTATTTCGGTAAAAAGTTGCATTGCTGTCTCAAAATTCATTTGAGTTTTTTGCGATCCCATTTTTTGATAAGTCAAACCCAACTGAAAATAAGCTTCAGCTAGATCGCATTTAGCACCAATCGTTTCTAACAATTCAATCGCTTCGCTATGACGAACGATCGCAACTTCAAATGCTTCGCGCTTGCGATCTATTTCTGCTAAACCCATCAAAGCTTTTGCTTTTACTTGTTGGTAATGACTCTCTTCAGAAAACGCGATCGCACGTCGATACATTGATTCAGATTTTTCAATTTCTCCTAAATTAATATAAGTTTGACCGAGAATTTGCATGAAATAAGCAAATCGTCCGGGATGTTCTAATAAACCATCGCTGACAATCGTTTCGTAAATGCGATCGGCATAAGTTAAAGCTTCCTGTTTTAATCCTAAATAAGAATAAACTAATCCTAAACAAACAGAGGCTTTTTGTCCCCAGCGATAATGTACTGTATTAGTCGTTTGTTCGATAACTCGCTCGAATAAATTAGCGGCTTCTTTTAGTTCCCAGAGATCGATTTTATAGAGTCCAATACTTAACATTGAATCGACTTCTAACATTTTAAAATAATAAAAAGTGTGTTTATTTTCAGAAGTTGGTTCTAATTGATGAAAGCATTGAGTGGCGAGATCGATGGTTTTTTCTTGAGACGCGATCGCGTTCTCAATCTTTCCAGTTATCCAATACAAATCGCCCAAAATATTATATAACTCGCTCAAATGATAAGGAGAATTCACCTTATCAATAATATAAGTAATTGTCGTCAATACTGGTTGTAATAATCCCATACGATAAAGGGTACTACCTAATGGTAAAAACTGTCCCCACTGATTATCTCGGCTTTTAAGAATGACTTGAGCGGCGCGATCGCAATCGTCAATTTCAACGTAATGATAATAGGCTTCCAAAGCTGTAATAGCATCTTGTGAATTAATAATTTTATTAACGCTATTCGTCCAAAAGTCAGCCGCTTTGCTATTAGCTATTTTCCATTCCCCACTCGTTTTTAAACGATGAATTGCTTCTGCACGAATAACCGGATGAAGATAATATTTTCCGTTAGAATATTCGATTAAAGAACGGTTTTTTAAGGATTCGATAATTATTTTTTGTTTGTCATCATCAACATCCCATAATAAAGATAACAATCCCTTCGTAGAAATTGTAGGAATATCTTGATAGCGATAGCATCCCAAACGACATAGCAATCGATAAGCATCTATATCTAAAGTTTGTAGACGATCGAACTGACTAGAAACTAAATTTTTTAGATCGGTTTTTCCTAAAGGATCGCCTTCATTTTCTCGCCAATAAGCATTAATATCGCCTTTAAAATCTTCTTGAATAACACCACAAATAATCCCCATTGCTTTAGCATTACCACCATAAATTTTATGGAGCGTTTGTAGCGTTGATAAATGGGGAACGATACGATGAAAATCAAAGAAGATTTTCCAAGCTTTTTCGTCTAATCCAGGTAAACGATAATGACACAAAGTTAGATCGGATTCGCACAGGCGATCGCGACTAGTAATTAACGTTACCGATTTAACTTTTACATCTGCCAATACTCGCAATAATTCTACGTAACGACGATGAAAAGCAATAAACTTTCCAAATCGATCCAAGGCTGGTTCTAAATTATCGATTAAAAGTCCAATTTTACGCGCTTCCAAATGTCGCTTAAGTCGTCCCAAACTAACACCAAATTCGCGTCCTGGTTCTTCATTAAAATCTCGCTTCAACCATTCTTCAACAACACTTTCCACTGAAAGAATATTCTGACTTTCTTTCGCCATTAAAAATTCTAAAATTAACTCAAAACCTTTGCTTTGTAGGTATTGTTGAGCGAGAGTAGTTTTGCCAATTCCGCCTTCACCTCGAACGATAATAACCTTATTTCCTCGCTCGATAAGCGTATCGAGACGAGCGATCGCGTTTTCTCGACCAACAAAATTACTCGTATCGGATGTTAAATTTGCAGCAAGAAATGTCTGTTCAGACTGTAAATGTCTTTTAAAAACCGTCCTAAAATTAGTTTTGGTAACTTTTTCTCCAAAAGCTTCCGAAAGAAGTTTCCAAAATAAATAAGCAATATCTTTTACATGTCCTTCAGTACAGCCATAAAAATCTGCAATTTCTAAATATTTTTTTCCTTGCCAAACTTGTCTGAAAATCGTAGTTTGAAGATCGTTGAGGTGTTTTCCAGTTCGAGTAAAAATTACTGTATCTGCTAAGGTTAATGCTGTTTCTATCTCCATAGGTAGCCTTGAGGAAGCAAGGAAATTCTAGTTTAACCTACAAATTTTTAAACGTATAATCTTTACGATTGGTTATTCGGTTGCATGATGCGATCGCTAACTAAAAGATCGTGTAATCAGAGAGAACAGTTAGCTAAATCTTTACGACAACCTTTGTCTGCTATTCATCCCGATCTAAGCCTTATTCGTTCCCGTCTGTTATCTCAACAATAATCTAACCATTAAGCAACGCTTCAACAAACTCGTAACTGGAAAAAGGACGCAAATCTTCGATTCCTTCTCCCGCACCAATAAAACGAATGGGTAAATTAAGCTGTTGTGCGACTGCTAGCGCCACACCGCCTTTTGCAGTTCCATCCAACTTAGTTAACACCACCCCGCTTAATTTTGCTGCTTCCAAAAACACTTGTGCCTGACGCAGACCATTTTGACCCAAGGTAGCATCCAAAACCAACAACGATTCAACTTTGGCATCTGGTGCTTTTTTGTCAATAATGCGACGAATCTTTGCGAGTTCGTCCATCAAATTTTTCTTATTTTGCAATCGTCCTGCGGTATCAACTAGAAGTAATTGAGAATTGCGCGATTGTGCGGCGACAATTCCATCAAAAACAACCGCTGCGGGGTCGCTATTTTTTCCTGGATTGGCAATAACAGGCGTACTGCTTCGTTCTCCCCAAACTTTAACCTGTTCTACCGCCGCCGCACGGAAGGTATCTGCTGCGGCAATCAGGCAGGTATAACCCGATTTCTGGGCTAAATGCGCTAATTTACCAATAGTTGTCGTTTTTCCGACCCCGTTAACCC
The DNA here is from genome assembly GCA_025454425.1 of Hydrococcus sp. Prado102. Lineage (GTDB taxonomy): Bacteria > Cyanobacteriota > Cyanobacteriia > Cyanobacteriales > Microcystaceae > Hydrococcus. Next base: position 3,474 of record JALOOL010000186.1, read on the forward strand.
CTGTCAACAACCAGATATTGAAGGCATCTTGTTCGGGTACGAAAGCCGCATTATCGAAATTGTCTAACGGACGGTCTAATATTCCTCGAAGAATTTCTTTAAGATACGCGATCGCACCTTCTGGCGGTAAGGCTTCTTGGCGTAATTTATTTTGTAGCGTTGTAATAATATAATCGGTCGCTTCGATGCCGACATCCGCCTGCAACAATAGCGCTTCGATTTCCATCACCGCATCGCGATTGAGCGGGCCTTGACCGACAATTGCTTTAAGTCGGTTTACTAAGCTGCGACGAGTTTTTCCCAATCCTTGACGCAGGCGTTTTAACCAGTTAATTTCTTCCTCAGAAATATCTTCTGCTTTGCGTCCTTGTGCGGCTAAAACTTTCGCCGACCAAACAAACTCTTCATCAAATTGTAGGTCGTTTGCTTGCTCCTGTACGGAAGGAGGTTTAACTTCTGGTGCTGGCGTTTCTATCGCCGTTTCCTTGAGGATTTCTAACCTATCAGATTTGCGCATCCACGCAGGAGTCGCGCTTGTAGGGGTTTCCGCTTCTACTTCCTCAGTTGTGGCTACTGTCTCGTTTTCGGGAATTTCTTCTACAATCGGCTCGATTTCTTTTGTGGTTTCGCTCGCTTGGGTTGGGACTTCGCTTTCCTCGGTTTTGCGCTTTTGGATATTGGCGTAAGCTTGTTTTGCCAAGTTTAAAAGTTGCTCTTCTTGGCTACTACTTGCTTCTGGTTGCTCTGATTCTTCTATGACGGTCGATGCAACCTCTGGAGTGTCTACTTCTGAGGGTTCTTCGGGTCGATCGGAAGTCTTAAATTTACGGCGAAACCAATTAATCATCTTAAAATATAACTTCTCTATTTATCGATTGTAACGATTGCAGACGGATTGACCGAGACAATTTTGGATTTTGGATTTTGGATTGAAATCTAAATCTAGAATCCAAAAAACGGTTTCAAGCCCCCGATTTCAATCGTGGGGTTAATCCAAAATCGCCAATCCAAAAATCCAAAATCGGTTGACAGTTAACAACTCTCTTCGGCGAGCCGATACATCCGTTTGTCTTCTAATTTTATCCTTAAGTCTGACCGCTAGCTTCCTACATGGAACAATCGCGAGGTAAGCAATAAGCTTAAGTCTAGTTGCACCAGAAATGCGATCGCGAAACATATCATCAAGGCGCATGGCGGTTAGAATACGATTTTATATAGCAATTCTCTTTAGATGAGATACACAGCTTATAGTTTTAAGGCAGTAGGTAGAGACGCGATTCGGAAAGCGTCTGTACGGGAGATAGCACTCTTTAAGATGTACTTTTTAGCTGTGAGCAACGCTATAAATCCCTTTCTAATCTTAAATTTTGATTCGGTTTAAGTTGCTTGACTTGCTCGGTTAAGTCTAACCAAGGCTGTAATTGTCCTATTTGAAAAGTGCGACTCATTACTACATAAATTGAGGTTTGATCGCAACCAATTCCCGCTGCTATAACATCATCCCAGGAAGGCGATCGCAATTCATCTATAACTGTCCATTGTCCATCTTCCCACTTTAATTGACGAGTAAAAGCAAATGGGGCGCTTTTTTTTCCAGTAATCAAGATTTTTTGGAGGATTTTACGAATTAAATTGGGAAAAAATCTGCCAAAAGTATACATAACCACTCGTAAAATTATTAAATTAAGAGTCGTCATTTGCTTTTGTTTTGCCCAACCTAACGAACCTTGAATAATAATTTCATCTTCTTCAATTTGAACTTTATAGTTCCCCATCAAATGACCGACAGCATTTTTAATCTTGCTTCCTTCTTTGACTTGCAAAGAAAATTGCGTGTCGGAAGCCACTAATTTATTATCTCTAAATAGCTTAAAAGCGCCACCTTTATTGAGTGCTAAATAGAGTTCTGTATTTTGACGGCGATCGATTAAAATTCCGCCTTCTTGCAACCAAAAACGACTGTCGCGACTCGGTTTAAAAGGCGGTCGTTCCCCAACAAAATCTCGCCAAGTTAACAAATAATTCCAAGTATGATGACCGATAATATGGTCGTCTGCGTAACAAGGTGCTAAACCATTCGCTAATCCTTTAAGAAAGCGATCGTTAATATTTAAGGCTTCTGGCAACCATTTTCCTACTAATTCAAATCCGTGTGGAAAGAAATTATAAGTATTGCGACTGGTATATTCTCCTCCATAAGAGCCATCGGGATGAACGAATTGAGATGCTAAAATAACAGCTTTTGCGATCGCATCTTTGAGGCGATTATTAGTAGGATAAAATTCTTCGTAAACGCGAGCCAAACAGGAAATTGTTAGGGTATGATAGCCGGGGTCGCATCCTTCGTATTCGATAAACCAACCTTCAGGATTTTGCCAAGCTAAAACTTGTTCTAATCGTTGTTCTTTTTCGGCATTCCATCTATCTGTTTTTATGAGTTTTGATAATAATTCCAAACACAGAACAATTAATGCTTGATGGTTAGTTAAGCGTCCGCTTTCCTGATGGTGTGCCAACCAATCAGCCCGTTTGACAAAAAAATCGATCGCGTTTTGATTATTTAATTCTAATAGTTTATAACTTTCAATACAGGCAAGTAACGAAAAAGCGGCTGCCCCTCCCGCCCTCTCAAAGGGAAAATAATCGTCGCAAGAACCGTCTGGGTGGGCGCTACGGGCGGCGTAGAGAATGCCTGCTTCTACCCAGTCGCGAACGATGGGTTGGCGGTAGAAAGGGTTATTAGGAAGCTTTACGTCGTAGGCGAGGGTGAGGGGATAGACGAACTCCTGCGACATCCCGCTAGGAAAATCGATAATTTTGTACTGCCAGAAATTGCGATCGAAACAGCCATAGGTAGGGCTGTGCGGGTTACGATCTAAGAGAGTTAAGAGTTTGGGGATTTGCGCGATCGCTTCAAGAGCAAATAAATCTCGACTCATGTATGGGGTTTCGTACTGACTTGGCTAAATAAATCTTATCTCTGTAGGGGTCATTAGCGTTAGCTTAACGACGACTCATATTAGTAAAGCAGATAGATATACGAAAGGTAGCCAAACGAGGTTACAAATCACCAAAAGGATAAGCGCGATCGCGAACAGAAGATAGTTATATTAAATCGGAATAATCGAGCGTAATATGTAGCGCAAGCATCCTACTCGCTTTTCGCAATGCTTGCACTACTATGTATTGTGGTTGTTCGAGCCAATTGGATATTTTAAATTATGATGCTTTTCCCATATCCATGACAGCGCTGCGCATAAAATTAATTCTTTGCTCGAAGTCTAACTCGGAGATTAGCTGCGTAAATTCATTAGTTGATTCGGGAAGTTCGTAGTCAGAAGGCATTCCAACAATTGTGCCTTCTTCCATTCCTTGAGCTAAAAGCAACCAAGCTTCCATACGACCGCTGGTATCGAGAGCTACATAAGTACGACCGACATCGCTGGCTGCGCCCTCAACCATATCGCGTTGTGCTTGCAATTGCGCTTCCTCAGACAAAGCCTGAATTTGGTCAAAAAGCGCTTTTCCTACTATTTCTACAGAATTGGGGGGAGCAGGCTTCAACTCGTCTTTGATATCTAAATAGCCAAACCACAATAACGCTAGTTTAGTATCGGTATCAAAACTTTGAAAAATTTCTAGGGCCTGCTTTGTGTTGCTGCTAGCTGCGTATGTCATGAAAATCTCCGATTTGATTCAAAAAGTTGTTCTTGTTTTTTGGAAAAACATTAAATCTGCAAACAGTTATCAGTTCTGCTTTTTTACTAGTTACCGATCGCTGCACGCTATTAAAGAGTTATTTCTCTTTAAAAAAAAATATCAATTAATTCTTAACTAAAAAACCTACAAAAGACAGAGAAAATCTTCTTGATATTTGCTGCTCTAGAACGATTTAGCTGCCTCTACATTTTAGGATGTAATTTTTTATCTGTTTCAATGATATTGATGAGATCGAACTGAAAAATTGTAATAAATAATTGATTTTATTTCTTGTGATTGAGGTTAAAAACTTACAAAATTTTATTCTTAGTCTAGGAATACAAAATCTAGGTGCTTGTGGAAAACCTAAGCAACGCGATTGCCCTTTCGGGCAGCGGCAAAGCCGAACGCAATTAATCGATCTGTGCAAATAAAAACTAACTTTTTTTAGGAGAATTTAGGTTAACGGCTTTAGACCCAAAATCTCGGTAAAAGAAAAAAAATGTTATTTGGTATACCTAAAACAGTTTTATCCGATCGGAAATAGGAAAGCATAAAATTGCTCGCAACTCAAAACTTATAGGAAGAATCTACAAAAATCGGACGAATCTACAAGATTTTAGCCTCTGTGTTTCCGAATATGGATCTAAATCGGATTTCGGAGGATTTTTGTTCGATGGGAATGATTGAAACTAAGACAGAACCGATGGTACTCAATATGGGGCCTCATCACCCCTCTATGCACGGCTGTTTCCGACTTTTGATTACGCTAGATGGGGAAGATGTTGTTGATTGCGAACCCGTCATTGGCTATTTGCATCGCGGGATGGAAAAGATTGCTGAAAGTCGCACCACTATTATGTATATTCCCTATGTCAGTCGTTGGGATTATGCCGCAGGAATGTTTAATGAAGCGATTACTGTCAATGCGGTCGAAAAACTAGCTGATATTCCCGTACCCAAACGTGCTAGCTACATTCGGATGATGATGTTAGAACTCAACCGAATCGCCAATCATCTCCTTTGGCTCGGCCCTTTTATGTTAGATTTGGGTGCGGGTACGCCCTTCTTCTACGTCTTCCGAGAACGAGAAATGATTTATGACCTGTGGGAGTCGGCAACAGGCTACCGTATGGTTAATAATAACTACTTTCGGGTTGGAGGCGTAGCCGTCGATTTACCCTATGGCTGGCTTGATAAGTGTCAAGATTTTTGCGATTATTTTGCCCCAAAAATTGACGAATACGAACGCTTAATCAGTAATAATCCAATATTTAGACGACGAATTGAGGGACTTGGCGCGATCGCGCCCGAAGAAGCGATTAATTGGGGACTTTCGGGCCCAATGCTTCGAGCTTCTGGCGTAAAATGGGATCTTCGTAAGGTAGATCGTTACGAATGCTACGATGACTTGGACTGGGATGTGCAATCGGAAACCGCAGGAGATTGTTTGGCGAGATACTGGGTAAGAATTCGTGAAATGCGCGAATCGATTAAAATTCTTCAACAGGCGATCGCGCAAATTCCAGGTGGCGCTTATGAGACTCTAGAAGCCCAACGAACGAGAGCAGGTTTAAAATCGGAGTGGAATGCGTTTGATTACCAATTTATCGGCAAAAAAACGGCTCCTACCTTTAAAATCCCTCAAGGAGAACACTATGTTCGTCTTGAAAGCGGGAAAGGAGAATTAGGCATTTATATAATCGGAGATGATAATGCGTTTCCGTGGCGTTGGAAGATTCGTGCTGCCGATTTCAATAACCTACAAATTTTGCCTTATCTTCTCAAGGGGGTAAAAATTGCTGATGTCGTCGCGATCCTCGGTAGCATCGATATTATCATGGGTTCAGTCGATCGCTGAGTCATAAGCCAAAAACATTTAAGTTGCTATGACGATATCGTTTTCTAATAAGTTACAATTCAAGCAGGGTAAGCTTTTTACCTTATTAGAATCCTCCGCATCGCGAGAGAATATCGATCGATCATGCTCGAATCTTTACAAACTCAACTTTACCAAATCGGACAATATGCCGATCGCTTAGTTTCCCTACAACTCACTCATCTTAGCTGGGTTAGTCTTGCCGTTATTTTTTTGGCAGGACTGCTGACTAGTTTGACTCCTTGTATGCTGTCGATGCTACCCATCACCATTGGCTATATTGGAGGCTACCAGACAAAAGGAAGATGGCAAGCTGCTATTCAATCCTCTTGGTTTTCGCTGGGGTTAGCGACGACGCTAGCAGCATTAGGAATCGTTGCTGCTTCATTGGGAAGGGTTTACGGACAACTCGGCGTTGGACTGCCGATTTTTGTCAGCGCGATCGCAATTATCATGGGGTTAAATTTATTAGAAGTTTTACCATTGCGCTTTCCTTCTCTTGGTGCTACTGATTGGATTGCAGATGAATTTCCGGCTGGGTTGCGTTCTTATTTGCTAGGGTTAACTTTTGGTTTAGTAGCTTCTCCCTGTAGCACTCCCGTTTTAGCTACTTTACTCGCTTGGGTCGCCTCAACCCAAGATTTAGTATTAGGAGGCGGATTGCTACTTGCTTATACTGGAGGATATGTAACCCCGTTGATAGTAGCAGGGACTTTTACGGCTTCTATTAAAAAGCTATTAGAAGTGCGTCGCTGGTCGGGTTGGATTAATATTACTAGTGGCGTTTTATTAATAGGATTTGGGGTATTTTCCCTACTATCGAGGCTTCCAGTGGAAAATTTTTAACTCCGATTGATTGACAAATTTTCTATTTGTAGGTTGGTATTGTAGCTTGCTTGGGCGATAGCGGTGCGATAGCGAAACCCAACATCTACAGGCTTTGTTGGGTTGAGAAACGAAACCCAACCTACTAGACTACGATTAGTCAACTTCCAGTAGGAAGTTTTTAACCATAATTAAATTTTAAATCAAATGGCAGTTTCTAATTCATCAAATAAAACTGAGTCATTACCTTCATCTCAATTAGGATTTCGCTATCTTATTAAAATAATTGCCGATCTGCGTTTAGCCATAGTTCTATTATTAGTTATTGCTATTTTTAGCATTAGTGGAACCGTAATAGAACAGGGGCAATCGCTACAATTTTATAAAGATAATTATCCTGAAAATCCCGCTTTATTTGGCTTTATTACTTGGAAATTCATTCTTGGTTTAGGGTTAAATCATGTTTATAGTACTTGGTGGTTTTTGTCAATCTTAATTTTATTTGGAACGAGTTTAATTACCTGTACGTTTACTCGTCAACTTCCTGCCTTAAAAGTGGCTCGACGTTGGAAATACTATCAACAATCTCGACAGTTTCAAAAACTAGCTTTAAGTGCGGAACTCAATACTGGCTCTTTAAATTCTTTGTTTCCTTCGCTTGAAAAACGCGGCTATAAAGTTTTTCAAGAAGATAATACTTTATATGCTCGCAAAGGAATTATAGGGAAGATCGGGCCCATTATCGTTCATATCGGAATTATTGTTATTTTACTTGGGGGAATTTGGGGAACTTTTACAGGTTTTTTAGCTCAAGAGATGGTTGCGAGTGGAGAAACATTTCAAGTCAAAAATATTTTTGAAGCCGGCCCGTTGGCTGCATCGCAAGTTCCCAAAGATTGGGGCGTTAAAGTTAATCGATTTTGGATTAATTACACTGCTAATGGCGATATCGATCAATTTTATTCCGATCTTTCTGTCGTCAATAAACAAGGAGAAGAATTAGATCGTAAAACGATTTATGTTAACGAACCTTTACGTTATCAAGGCGTAACTTTTTATCAAACAGATTGGGGCATTGCCGCAGTAAGAGTACAGATAAATAATAGCCCCATTTTTCAATTGCCGATGGCACAGTTGGATACAAATGGAAAAGGTCGTCTGTGGGGAACTTGGATTCCTACTAAAACAGATTTAAGTGCAGGCGTTTCCTTAGTCGCAAGAGATTTGCAAGGGACGATGGTAGTTTATGATGCTAAAGGAGAACTTGTCAGTGCAGTTCGTTCTGGAATGACGATTCCCATCAACGGAGTAAATCTCAAAATCCTCGAACTCGTTGGTAGTACGGGTTTACAAATTAAAGCCGATCCTGGCGTACCCATTGTATATATGGGGTTTGCTTTGTTGATGGCGGGGGTGGTAATGAGTTATGTTTCTCATTCTCAAATTTGGGCCCTGCAAGAGGGCGATCGCTTCTATATTGGTGGTAAAACTAATCGCGCTCAAGTCGCTTTCGAGCGAGAATTGATCGATATATTAGAAGAATTAGAAGCAGAAAAATCAACAAAAGTTGCTGAGGCAGTTTGAGCAAAGTAATTAAGAGTGGGCATCATCGGAAAATTGGGGTTGGAAACCCCGTCATAAGAAGGACGGCTTTATATTTTTGGCGCATCTCACAATAGAAATGCTACAATGTGAGGGATGACACAGAAAGCCTTCAAGTACCGTTTCTATCCCACGCCCGAACAAGAATCCTTGTTGCGGCGCACGATGGGCTGTACTCGCCTTGTCTAT
>JALOOL010000507.1 GCA_025454425.1 Hydrococcus sp. Prado102
AATAAACAGCATAATAGAATAGCAGCTGTAAATTAAGATCATAATATTGAACATAAGAAAAAAATAAACAAAATAAAACTAAATATTTCGAGGCTTATATTTGATGATATTGTATTAACTGGAGACCGAGTATTAACTATTTTAAAAACTGAAAGAATAAATGGAATAAAACAAAAAACTGCCGCGAGTTATGTAGCATTATTGGTAGGAGTTTCTAGCTGCTTAGAAAAATTCAGACTTCGGCTAGGAAAAGGTTCCACTAGAGCTTAGTTAAGGATGAAAGAATGACGCTCCAAATTGCTTTTATTGTTGACGATTTTCCTAGTTTGTCACAGACATTTGTCATCAATCAAATCGTTGGAACAATCGAGCGCGGACATCAAGTTGATATATATGCAGAAAAAAGAGGAGATACCGCAAAAGTGCATCAGGCAGTATTAGATTATCACCTGCTCGAACGTACTTATTATTTTAATCGAATTCCAGACAATCTTCTTTGGCGATCGCTCAAAGGTATTGGAGTGTTATTGAATAATTTTTTAAAAGCTCCTTTAATGACGTTGCGATCGCTAAATTTTTTCAAATACGGTTTACTAGCTCTTTCTTTGCGGTTACTCTATACACTAATTCCTTCTTTAAACAAATCCTACGATATTATTCACTGCCAATTTGGAACCCAAAGTTTTAGAGGAATGTGGTTTCGTCAAATTCATGCACCAAAAGCTAAACTTATTACTACCTTTCGGGGTCATGATATTAGTGTATTTGTTCAAAAAAAAGGCGATCGCGTTTACGATCGACTGTTTAACACAGGAGACTTTTTTCTCGCAAACTGTGAATTTTTTCGTCAAAAAGCCATTCAAATTGGTTGCGATCCTAAGAAAATAATCGTTCATCGTTCGGGGTTGGATTGCAGTCGTTTTATCTTTATCCCCCGTCATTTTCCCGCAGACGATCGCATACGTATTGCCACAACAGGTCGCTTAGTCGAAAAAAAAGGAATTGAATATGTTATTCGCGCTGTCGCCAAACAATTAAAAATTACGCCTAATATTGAATACAATATTATCGGCGATGGCGAATTAAAAGCAGAATTACAGCAATTAATTGACGAATTAGGAGTCGGTCAAACCGTTCATTTATTAGGCTGGAAAAACGAACGAGAAATTATCGAAATCCTTAATCAAACCCAGATCTTTATTGCGCCTAGCATCACGGCAAAAAATGGCGATCGCGACGCACCGATTAATGTATTAAAAGAAGCAATGGCGATGGGTTTGCTGGTTATTAGTACCTATCATGGCGGGATTCCAGAGTTAGTTGAGGATGGAGTTTCGGGTTTTTTGGTTCCCGAACGCGATGCAGATGCGATCGCCGAAAAATTAAATTATATAATCGAACATCCAGAACGCTGGGAAACGATGGGTTTATCAGGACGCGATCGCGTCGAAGCTTGCTACAATCTCGACAAACTCAATAACGAACTAGTAGAAATCTATCAACAAGTTCTCAAAATCGATCTCAAACATTCTCTTTTAGAATGAGAAACGCTATAGATCGGAAAAATTACATCAATACTTGCTAGATTCTCAATAATTTATAAACTATTAAATAACTCTGCATTTCTGTGCATCTGTGCGAGAAAAACATTATGACCTCAACGAAAATGATTTGGGATACTATCGCCGCCGAACTAAATGGCATAGAAATTATTACCGAACCCACCCAAATAACCAAGCTTTCTCTCGATTATTATCATTTTAGTCCGATTTTAGAAGCCCAACTCAAGGATAAACGAGGCAATCTCGTCGTTCGTCCCGCTACAGAAACAGAAGTTATGCAAGTAGCGAAAACCTGCGTCAAACACAAAGTTCCCTTAACTGTCAGAGGTGCGGGAACGGGAAATTACGGACAATGTATTCCCTTAGAAGGCGGCATAATTCTCGATACAACCAAAATGAGTCAAATTCGCTGGATTAAACCAGGACTCGCCTGCGTCGAACCTGGGGTAAAAATGGCAGCTTTTGACAAACAAGCGAGAGTAATTGGCTGGGAATTGCGCATGGCTCCTTCTACCTATCGTACTGCAACCATAGGCGGCTTTATCGGCGGCGGTAGCGTGGGGATGGGTTCGATTACTTACGGACAATTGCGCGATCGCGGCAATCTTCATGCCCTTCGCGTTGTTACTCTAGAAGATGAACCCCGCGTCATCCAATTGCGAGGCGATGAGGTTCAAAAGGTCAATCATGCTTATGGAACTAACGGTATCATTACTGAATTAGAAATTCCCCTCGCACCTGCTTATTCTTGGTCGGAAATTATCGTCATTTTTGATGAGTTTATGAGTGCCGCGCGATTCGGACAGGCATTAAGCGATAGCGATGGGATCGTCAAAAAACTAGTTAGCATTCACGCTTGCCCCATTCCTTCCTATTTTATCCCCCTACAAAGCTATCTTCCTCAAGGAAAGCATTGTGCTTTGTTGATGGTAGACGAAACCTGTGTAGAACCTTTGCAAGACTTAGTACGAGAGTACGGCGGCGAGATAACTTACAACAAGACTGCCCAGGAAGCCAACAAAGGAACCAGCTTACTCGAATTTACTTGGAATCATACCACTCTTCACGCCCGCAGCATCGATCCTAAGATTACTTATTTACAAACCTTTTACTTTACCCTCGATCGCGTCGAACAGATGTATCTTCATTTTGGCGATGAGATAGCAATTCACCTAGAATTCCTGCGTTTTGGCGGTAAAGCAATACCAGGAGGACTGCAACTATTTCGCTTCACCACAGAAGAACGCCTTAATGAAATTATCCGCTATCACGAAGAAAATGGGGCGGGTATTGCCAATCCTCACACCTATATTCTCGAAGACGGCGGCAGGAAAACCATCGATCCCGAACAATTGGCGTTTAAAAAGTTAGTCGATCCTTATGGATTGATGAATCCTGGTAAAATGCGAGCTTGGTTTTCTGTTTGAATAATTCTTTAATTTTTAGGTTGGAGAGGCGCTTTTTATGCCGAAGTAATTCGGCATAAAAAGCGCCGTTGAGCCACTGCGTTGCGGAGGACGCGGATTGGCGACCTGAGCGCCAATCATTTGAGGAGGCGCGGGGGCGGAATTATTT
>JALOOL010000187.1 GCA_025454425.1 Hydrococcus sp. Prado102
ACTCAGTTCTCAAAAGACGAATTATTAAATGTTAATGAATACGATTTTATTACAAGTGGTTAATCCAAACGTCAATGTGACGAGCATTTTGCCAGAAATTATCGTAGCAGTTACGGGAATTATCGTAATGCTTTACGATTGTTTTGCACCTAAACAAAAAGCTGTAACCGGAACTATCTCTCTGATTGGATTGATTTTAGCGGTTGTCTCATTGTTTATGTTATGGTCAGGTAATTATGACTTCACAAATGCTTGGAACGGAATGATTGTCTTTGACAATTCATTGATGAAATTCAGTTGGAACTAAAACCTGTGGTTACCCAGAATGGAGTAATGGTGGGGGAATTTCATCAATATAATCAATATCCAAAATTAGAGGATTTTTTATCCTTAAAAAGGTTGATTTTGAGCGATTAATTTTATGCGTCAGTAGTTTTGGTTAGATATTCCGAGACTTGTCCTTGGGTATCTTTGAGTTGGCTAATCATCGAACGAGTAATTAACTTTCCGGCTTCTACCAAAACTGCACCAGTAATGGGGTGCAAAATATTTTCTTCAGAACGACGACCGATCAATGATTCAATATCATCTATCTGGCTGATATAAGTACCGCCTGGTAACTCGACGACAACGCCTTCTCCAAGGACTCTCGCCTGACAAGCGAGGCGAGAATATTGGTTGCAGGTGGTAATAACCTCAAGAGTGCGTTGCTCTCGACGACTGATAGGAGATAAACTGTCTATTCCATCTTTGACATAGATGTGGCAAGTAGCGCACAACCCTCGACCACCGCACTCTCGCATAATGTTCAGGTCTTTTTTTATCAATCCAGACAAAAGGTTGTCGTTAGTCTGAATAGCTGCTTCCAAGTTAAATGGATCGATTTTAATTGTTTTAGCCATCTCCGATTATGGATTTTGGATTTTAGATTTTGGATTTTGGATTATTTGGATTTTGAACTTTGAACTATTTACCGTTCTTGTTGTTACACAGACGTGCCATAATGGTTGGATGGTCTTGTCCTTCTTCGAGCCAAGCTTCTGCGGGTTTCAGACGATCGCTCAATCCTAAAACGAAGTGGTTGCATTCTGCTCCCATCGATTCGCAGGAAGTTTGCACGCAATGTAGTTCCCGTCCGGTCAACAAGCTAAAGAAGGAACTCAAAATTCCCGCTTCAGAAAAACACATGGGACTACCGATTTTTGGGCCAGCTTGAGGGAAGGCAGAATTTTCAAGTTTAACGACGAGAAATCCTTGCTGATAGTAGCTCGTATCTAGGTCGAGAATGCCCCAGCCATGAGTTTTCCAGCATTGTTTCAAGCATTGTAAAAGTTCTACCATCTCCATCTCGGCGACGGGTTTTTCGTAGTATTCGCTCACTTGTTCGGCAAATCGACGATAGAAGCTTTTACCCCACCAACGACCGCATTGGAATAATACTAATCCTGCGGACGGGCCGACTTCTTCTGCTAAACCTTCATAAATTGCTTCGAGTAGAATTTCTGGTAGAGCAATTAAGCGATCGCCGCTGCGATTTTCTAGCAATCCCGATTCAAAGTCGCCTTGTAAGTAGATGTCTGGCGCAAAATAGTTGGCGGGAAGCTTTTCTTGTAGTAAATTCTCAATAGAAATCATTTATTATAATCCTTCCTATGCTTGGCTTGGGGTTTTAGCACCGACCAGAGTCGCTTGTGCTTGTTCTACAAATGGTTGTACTAGGGCAAATTGTGGTTTGGTCAATCCTTTTTGCAAGCTAGCTTTTAGCGATTTACACATATAAGTTTCGATCGCCTCCATCTGATAAGCTTGCACTACATCGGTCAGCCATTCGAGCAGTCGATGTTGGAGATATTCTGGGTTGTTAATGAGCATTGCCATAGCGCAATAACGCATAATCGACAGCCAATGCTTGAGAGCGCGTTCTAGCATTTTAGGATTTTCGTCTGGGAAGGCAGCGAGAGCGCCGTCGGCGATTGGTTGAAAAATTTCGATTTCGCGATCGCGCAGGTATTCATAGACTTCTAAACGCTCTTGGAGAGAAGCAACAACATTTCTAAAACGTGTCATGTCTGCTGCTTGCAAATAGGCGATTTCTGAGTCGTACAAAAGGTTTCTTAAATCGGGGTGCATCATAGGGATTAAAACAAATCTGATAGATGGTTTAAGGTTAAATCGCGAGAAGGGATGACAATGGGAGGCTGAGTCGGGATTAGTTGCGGAGTACGACCGATTTGGGGAGATCCTTCCCAATCGATAAATTGAACAAACTCCTGCACTGACAAAGTTAGCGAGAAAACGCTCTGTAAGTCTTTTTTGACAATCCGAGGTTGACCTCGCCAGTTGTTACTACCAAAAAATTCTTCTACTGTCAGACATAGCCAAGAAACTTCTGATAATTTGTTCTCGAAATACTCTTGTTGAGGCGTGCCTTGCCAATTCAAATTGCTGAAAAAGTCTTGAACGCTCAGACACGCCCAATCGTTTTGAGCGCTCATTTTAGATAGTCTCCACCTTGCAATCTTTTTTCGATATCTTTGGCAGTAGCGCCTTCATTCATCCAGAAAGTCGCTGCATCGAGACGGTCTTTTTTGCCGAGTAAAAACTTGCAATAAGTTTCTCCCATAGCGTAACAATGAATTTCGATACAATTCAACTGTTTTTGAACCAATCCGCTAAAGAATCCAGCAAACAGTCCGGCGTAGATGTGGCAGACGGGTTTGCCGACATCGCCTAGCGTGCGTGCGACTGCCGAGTCAAAGATGTTGATAAACATAAAGCCATTTTTTTGGTCGCTTAGGTCAACTTCCCAGTTTCCCCAGCCTTGCGTGGTAAAGGGCCACCACCAAGCTTCTAAAACATAAGGTAGGGGATAATGATTGATGCCTTTTTCATATTCGTACTCTTTTTCAAACCAGTTTTTGAAGAAGGCGGCATCTTTAATTCCCCAAGATTTGCCAATGTTGTACATAATGACAGAAGAAGCGCTACCGACTTCTTGTTCTAAGCCTTCGATTAAGCCGATGATAAAATCTTCGGTCACTAAAATGTTACGAGCTTCATTCCAGTCAATAATAGAACCTCGATCTTGGTGGAAGCAGAAAAAGTCCTCCAAAATATAGTGTTCGTGTCTTTTAGGATATTTTTTCTTTAATAAGTGTTCTGTTTTTTTCAGGGCGCGTTCTAGTTTAGAAGTAGGTTCGGTTGGCATGAAAACCATAGCCTAGATATCCTTATGTTGTAATGAGCAAATTTAAATGCTTGAAGTTTTTAGCTTCAATATCATCTTACGGAAATATTTTTGGCAAACCATCGGTATATTTCGGGAATTAGCCAACTTAACTTCCGTAGATGCCCGTAATTATACGTAGATTATTTGTGACGAGCGTCATAATCGCTTATCAAAAATATACAAGTTCTTTTTATTGTCATGAAATCGCCATATTTAATCTTATTTTAAAAAAATAACGCTAAAATTAGTTAGCATTCCTTATGAGTTAGCCTTGCTCTCGCTATCTGAGAGCAGCTTAAGTTTTTAAGCCTTCAATTCCTATTTGTGCGATAAAGCCTGCTAAGGCTTCTGGAGTGGAGTTTTCTGGAACGTTAAGCCGACCGTCAATCAGTAGCATCGATAAGCCATGTACCAGCGACCAGGAAACACAGGCTAATTCAGTTGGATTTTCTTGACGAAATTCTCCGTTTTCCTGTCCTTTTTCGATGACATCGACCAAAATGGCAAATGTTTGGTTAGCGGCTTCCGTCAATGCAGAATGCTGTGGCTCGTTTTTTTGATAGCGAAACATCACTTCGTATTCAGAAGGATGGGCGATCGCGTATTGCACGTATGCAACTCCAATTGCTTGTAATTTTTGAGAATGCCGGTTAGGTATTTCTACTAGAGAGGCACGCAAAAATTGACTCATCTTTTGAAACCCTCTTTCGGCAACGGCTGCAAGTAGCGCGTCGCGATCGGTAAAATGTCGATAGGGTGCGGTATGCGATACGCCAATTCGTCTTGCCACTTCTCTTAGCGACCAATTGCTCATGCCTTGTTCGGCAACTAAGGCGATCGCTTCTTCGATTAAAGCTTGACGTAAATCCCCGTGGTGGTAGGTTTTCTTAGAATTCATAGATTTCGTAACTTTTCTTAAGTCCATTTTTGCCGAGATATGTTGACGGTGTAAATTAGAGAAAAAAAGAGTAAGGCGCGATCGCAACTTTTTCTGTCAACGAGCAATAAGCTGTTAAACCTCTAGGTGGCAATAAAAGTTTGACGGGGGATTTTTCAGTGACCATTTACCAGTTACCAAGATACTTTAGGCGGTCACTGGTCACTGTTAAAAGGGGGAGTAGGGGAGTGTGGGGAGAATATTGATTACTGACTACTTTCCTTATGAATTTTTGAACTTTGGATCTCGGTTAAACTTTGAACTTTGAAAAGTGCGCGTTTGTTCGATAAACTCTTTAAGAGTTTGAAGGTATTTTTCTCCTCCCAAACTAGCTGCATCGTTATGTCCGGCATCGGGGATTAATAAGAGTTTTTTGGGTTCTGATGCAGCATTATAAAGTTCTTGACTCATTTTAGCTGGAACGACATCATCAATAGTGCCGTGGATAAATAAAATAGGCATATGAAGCGATCGCACTTTCGAGATAGAATCGAATCTTTCAGTAACAATCCAATCGATAGGAAAAAGTCGATACAAACTGACTTCCTCTGCAACTGCACGGATGGAAGTAAATGCGCCTTCAACGATTGTGCCAGCGAGATTGGGATGCTTTGATGCTAACTCAATTGCGATCGCGCCACCTAATGAATGACCGTAGAGCAAGATATTTTGGGGGGGAATTTTGCGCGTTTGGGTTAAATAATTCAAGGCAGCTTGTGCATCTTCGTAAACCAGCATTTCATTAGGAAAAGGGCCAGAACTTTTTCCATAGCCGCGATAATCAAATAATAATACCGACAATCCTAAATCGTGAAATCGCGAGGCACGATTGACGAGATCCCCTATGTTGCTTCCATTACCATGAAAATATAATAGAACGGGAGCGTCTGGTTTTGATGACTCAATCCACCAAGCATGAAGTTTTCCAGTTGAAACAGCCAACCAAACTTCCTCATAGCGAAGATTGACATCTGCGGGTGTTGTTACGATAGTTGCAGGAGGAAAGAAAATCAATCGCGTTTGCCAAAAGCGAAGAAATAGGCTGAGTCCGATATAAATAGTTGCTAAGATTCCTAGTGAAACTAAGATTCCTTTTTGGAAAACTGGAACGGTAAGTTTACCCACAATTTTTATGTTTAAGATGTTAGATTAGTTTCTTTTGTTGTAAGGCAATTGATACAATCGCCAGTTAAAGTTTGAATAAATTTTATCTAGATAAAACTTCAACTTCAACGCTAAATATCTAAAGGTTCCATTAGTAAACTTTTCAAATTTGTAATAAAAGAGTATATCAACTAAATTTTCTAGCGTTAAATATTTTAGATAAGCAACTCCTAAATCGATCCTGCGATCGCTATATTCGAGATAAACTTTTCTACGAATTGTCTCGCATCGATTCCAATCTTTACGAAAAGTGGCTTGCATTTCTTGCTGATAGGGTTCAAAAGAAGAAATTTCTCGATGTAGATAAGCGCTAATATGACGACAAGCAATTTCAGATCCTCTAAAAGCGTGTCTAATTCCTTCTGCACCTAAATAATTAATTGTAGAAACGGCATCGCCTATGGCAAGAATATTGTTTTGATAATAGCGATCGCGAAGTTCTTTAGAATACTCAACAACCGAACCATGAATGTCTAAAATTTTATAGCTTTTAGGTTTAATATGAGTATTAATAATATTTTTAGTGTAATCTCTCAAAGGATTAATTTTTGTCAGTAGTTTATGAGGTTCGTCATAAATAACCGTCCCAGTTTTCAGTTGGCAATTATCCATCGGAAAGATCCAAGAATAACCTTTAGGACTCCAATAATGCCCGAAAAGAAACGTCAGCGTCTTGGCATATTTTTGATAAGTTTCCTCATCTACTTTTAGTAAATACTCTGTTCCAGCAATTTTTAGAAAACTCGGACGTTCTTTTTTAGACGCATAAATAACAGATCGCGCATAACCAGTTGCATCCACTAAAATTTTAGTACGGACAGAAATTGGTTCGCTGCGATCGCGAAATTTCAAATCCACGACGGTGTAATCCGATTCCTGGTAAGATTTGAGATATCGACACCCCATCCAAACCTCACTCCCATTCATTTTTGCTTGCGTAGTTAAAAATTCTCTTAATTTAGCAAAGTCAAAAACAACTCCAAGAGATTTCGAGGATTCCCATCGACGACATACATTAGTCGTGTTAAGTTCAATATTATGCCAATGACTTCCTATTGCTTGTTCGGGTAAATCGTAAGTTTCGAGAACTTCTAAGGGACACGCACCGCTAGAGAAATTGTTTGCTAAAAATGTTTCGTGTTGCTCTACTAATAAAACTTTCCTGCCTTCTTTTGCAACAATTCTAGCGCATTGTCCCCCCGCTGGCCCTGCTCCAACAATTACTACATCAAAATCGGACATTAGTCAACCATCTTAACCATAAAATCTTCAACATCCTAGCTTATTTTGGCTAAATTTTGTTGGCTTTTCCAAAAATAAAAATTTACAAAATCATATTAAGAGTAGTTGTCAAAATTTTGATTTTTTTTAGATAGACTATAATCTATCTTGACAATCAAAATTTTACTTTATTTTGCTTTAAAATCTCCATGATACTTGCAGCCGATACTACTCCTTTCTGGCTCCGAAAACTAAAAGTTACACTTTGGTCAATAGATCTGTATAGCAAGGGAAATTTGCCTTTATTTAGCGATAGTCGCTATATTCTTGAATCTCAAGTTTTCCCTTATTTTTGCGATCGCAGCGAATATCATAAAATTTTATTTGTTGGTTGTGCTTGGTTTACTCGATATTACGAACGAGAATATTTTTTTTATAAAGATTATTGGACGATTGACAATAATCCGAGTCGCAAAAAATATGGTGCTAAGCAACACATTGTCGATACTTTAAGCAATCTCAACCGTCATTTTGGGCAAAATTATTTTGATGCGATCGTTTGTTCCGGCGTTTTCGGTTGGGGACTCAACGACAAAGAAGATGTAGAAACAGCTTTTGCACAATGTTTTCAATGTTTAAGATATGATGGGATGTTTATTTTAGGATGGAACGATATTCCTCAAAGAAAGCCTTTCCCATTAGAAAGTTGTGAGAGTTTGAAACAATTTAAGCCTTATATATTTGAGCCATTATCTGCTTCGCAATATTTAACGGCTTCTCGTCGTAGATTAACGTTTAATTTTTATGTTAAGTCGCGATCTCAAGTCCGGTTAAACAACCTTAATTAAAAATCTGTAGGGGCTAACGACCGTTAGCCCCTACTACAGGTCATTTATTTTTATAAAAATTATGCTTGATCGAGTGAATCTAATATATCACATTCCGCTGAATGAGAAACTTGCGGAATGTAGGAAGAAAATATCTAAGTTGTTGCTTTGCGAGAATTTTTGTGATATATTAAGAGTGTTTACCTAAAATTAAAGTGTTAAATCGTGTACGGACATGAATACAGATGTTCACCGATGCTTGAACCTTTACTCAAGCACGGCTGTTAGTTCAAATCCCGATCTTGTTACTGCTCGCCACTGGGAAAGAACGGTCAAGCAAAAGCTTCTCTCGCTTCGTTGAGGCAATGCTTGTTGTTCCTTTCATTCAGATTTTAAAATTTTTGCTCTATCTCTAACTGAGATTTTTTCTGCAAATCAAGTCTTTGCAGTAGTGTGCTAGTGCAGTCACCTGCTGCTGTTACTTGAGTTTGCACTCATCGATCGGCGTAGTGCTTGCTGCCGATTCCGATTGCCTTAGTTTGAGTGTTTAATCGATCGATTTTGTTCGATTCAAGTTTGGGCATTGCTGAATCATCAACAAATCTATTGGTTCTGTCGCAATTGTTGGCAGAAGATGCCATTGCTAGGAGAAACATCTTTTCGGGAAAGTCTAAAAAGTTTCTGACAGCGCCAATATAGTCATTCTATTCGCGGCAATTATTCTTAACGGCTGGATTTGCGATCGGAACTTGGTGGATCGCGATCGCGAAGCTTTGGCGATCGCTACAATTTCATTCGACTTAACACCTGCAAAATTTGCAATTTAGCTTTTTTAATCATGGATACACGTTACGATTTTCAATCCTGCATTTATAGTTGCATTGCGATCGAACTGATTTTCCCGCCGTAGTTTTCCTTGCTCGACTCATCCTATTAACCACTGAATGATTACCAGGAGAAAATCAATGAAAACCCAATCGAGCGACGCTCAACAAAGAATTAAACCCATTTTGCTGACACCGGATGAAGCTAACACTAAACAAGCCAAGCTACTTGCGATCGACGTGCAAAACCCAAAATTCATGATTCATATGATTCCAGGAGGACAACGACTGAATATAGATGTCTCACTTAAAGACATTCCCAAAAATCAACCTGTTTTAATTACCTGCCTAAATGGACAGCGAAGTTTTACCGCAGCCCAAAAACTGATTCAACAGGGTTATTGCCAGGTTTACGTTTTGAAAGGCGGACTCATGGCATGGCAAGGAGCGGGCTATCCCTTAGAGCTAACTAAGCTTCCCGCCTAATTTTTCACTTTTTGTTGCATTCGCTCAAGCGCGAGGTCATATTGAATCAATGCTAGACCAAATTTTCAATTCTCCTTTGAACATCGGAGTCGAAACGCTGTTTTTGCTGGTCGTCTTAGTTGCGATGGAGGCAGTACTCTCCGCAGATAACGCGATCGCACTTGCAGCATTGACCCAAAACTTACAGCGCCCAACGCTTGAACGACGTGCCTTAAACATTGGATTAGGGCTTGCCTATGTTCTTCGGATGCTGCTGATTGCAAGTGCGACCTGGATTGTTCAATTCTGGCAGTTTGAACTTGCGGGAGCGCTTTATCTTTTGTGGTTGGCTTGGCAATATTTCACAACGGAACAACCAGACGGTAGCCATCATTCGACCCAAGCTCGATCGCTCTGGCAGGTTATTCCCGCGATCGCCTTAACCGATTTGGCTTTCTCCTTGGATAGTGTGACGACTGCGATCGCGATTTCTCAGGAACTCTGGTTGATTATTTTAGGAGGAACGATCGGAGTAATAGCACTGCGATTTTTAGCAGGCTTGTTCATTCGCTGGTTGCAGGAATTCACCCATTTAGAAGATGCAGGTTATCTTGCGGTTGCCTTGGTTGGGCTGCGTTTGTTGTTACGGGTCGTCAGTCCTGACTTAGTACCGCCAGAGTGGGTAATGGTAAGCTTAATTGCAATGCTATTTATGTGGGGATTCTCACATCGCGTTCGGGAATCCTGGCGAAACTTACCGAATACGGCTGAAATCGGCGATAACGCGACCGAATCCACGCACAATTTCTGATATCTTCAGTTCGTTTTTTGCGATCGCTGAGGACTATAAGAGTTTTGCTCGAAGTAAGGCGGGTATTCCCCGCCTTAACTCCTAATTAGACAAATCTTTTACCTGAGAAACTAACTGAGCGACAACATCTTGAGCGCTCCCAAAGAGCATTAACGTTTTATCCTTGTAGAATAGTTCGTTATCGACTCCGGCAAAACCCGTCCTCATGCTTCGCTTAATGACGATTGTATGCTGCGCCTTATCTACATCTAGGATTGGCATTCCGTAGATAGGACTACTCTTATCGTGTCGCGCGGCTGGGTTGACGACATCGTTCGCACCAATAATTAAGGCAACGTCAGTGCGATCGAAATCGGGGTTGATATCGTCCATGTCGTAGAGTTGGGTGTAGGGAACGTTTGCCTCTGCCAGCAACACGTTCATGTGTCCCGGCATTCTCCCCGCTACGGGATGAATGGCATATTTAACCTCTACGCCCATTTTTTCGAGTTGTGCGGCGAGTTCTCGAACGCCGTGTTGTGCTTGAGCAACAGCCATTCCGTAACCTGGAACGACTACCACAGAACGAGCGTAGCCTAACATCATCGCGCCTTCTTCAGCATCGACAGAGCGTACTACCTTATCTTGCTGCGCTCCCGTCGCTCCCGCCATTGGCGTTCCATCGCTACCAAAGGCGCTAAATAGGACATTAGTAAGGGAACGATTCATGGCTTTACACATGATCTCGGTCAAGATAATGCCAGAAGCTCCCACCAACGCACCCGCGACAATAAGCATATTGTTTGCCAAGATAAAACCTGCCGCACTCGCTGCCAAACCAGAAAAAGAGTTTAACAGCGAGACAACCACAGGCATATCAGCGCCACCAATGGGCAGAACGAACATTACGCCGAGTACTAGAGAAATTCCTACCAAAACGAGGAAAATGGTCAGATTTGTCGGATCGAATATTAGATAGCCGCTACCAACTAAGAAGCCAAGCAGCAGTAAAAGATTAAAAGGTTGTTGTAGGGGAAAAGTGATAGGCGCTCCCGTAACGAGTTCTTGTAGCTTAGCAAACGCCATAACGCTACCCGTAAAGGTTACGCCGCCAATGAGAACTCCTAAAATCGCAATGATAGTGGCATCTAAAGGGACAGTACCAGTAAAGTTAAGCAATCGCCAGAATTCGCCAACAGAAACGAGTGCAGAAGCCGCACCGCCCACGCCGTTAAAGATCCCGACCATTTGCGGCATGGCTGTCATTTCCACTTTTTCAGCGGTAATGGCTCCGATGAGAGAGCCAATGACAATGCCTGCGAAAATCGTTTCATAATTGAGGATCGAGCGATCGAGTAGGGTAGCGACGATCGCAATTAACATCCCTACACCTGCGATAACATTACCCTGACGGGCAGTAGCAGGGGAACCGAGTTGTTTGAGTCCCACGATAAACAAAGCCGCGGCTGTTAAGTAAGCTAGCTCGATCCCCGTGACTAAATAGTCGCTCATACTTTCGCCTCCTTCTTCTTAAACATTTGCAGCATTCGATCTGTCACCCAGAAACCGCCGACAACGTTAATAGTTGCCAAAATTACGGCAATAAACCCTAAAATCGTCACCAAGTTCCAATCTTTCGATCCCATCACGAGCAAAGCACCCACGATAGAAATGCCGGAAATCGCATTCGATCCCGACATCAGAGGCGTGTGCAGCGTTGGCGGAACTTTGTTGATAACCTCAAAACCAACAAACGATGCCAATACGAATACAACTAATCCGGTCAGTAATTCTTGACTCATATTGCTTCGATTTATCTTTTAAAATTACACGGCGATTGACAAAGCTTCTAGCACTCGCGCATTGCGGATTTCTCCTGCATGAGTCACGCAAGCACTATCGATGATGTCGTCTTCAAAATTGAGCGCTAAGTTGCCATCTTTGACTAGGTATTGCACCAAGGTCAGGATATTTTTGGCATATACCTGACTCGCATCGACGGGGACTGAAGCGGGAAGATCGATAGGGCCGGACGGTGACGACAGGCGGCGCGAGATCAGATCAAGCGTCACCGCCCCCACCGTCAGGGTGGAGGCGCGCAGGCCTGCCTGCCGGCGCAGGAGCG
>JALOOL010000508.1 GCA_025454425.1 Hydrococcus sp. Prado102
AAAAGTCTGTCTCAACGATGTGAATTGTTGTGCTTTACCCTTTTCTAGTTCGCCAACCAGTAACTAACAGACACTCTCACAAATTTGCATTTTTTTGCCAGACTATCTTGGCAATCGGCTCGCTCTGTGGGTTAAGTGGTTGTAGTGGCGATGCGAGTCTTGTCGCCCCACCTCCACAAAATTTTGGTTCTAGTCTCAACACGACCGCAGCAGAACAGTATGCAAATTTCTCATACGATGGGCGCTATTTAGTCTTCGCTAGCGATCGCAGGGCAAACCGAGGCATTTGGCTATACGATCTGCAAAGTCGCCGTCTCGTTCCTTTACCAGGATTAAACCAACCTGGAGTCGTACAAGACGAACCGGATATTAGTGCAGACGGTCGTTATATAGTTTATGTTTCCGAACAATCGGGCAAACGCGATATTTTTGTATACGATCGCCAATCGCTAAAAACTGAAAATTTGACTCAAAATTGGTTGGGAGAAGTCCGTCACCCAACCATTAGCGGAAACGGACGTTTTATCGCCTTTGAAACAAACCGCACCGGACAATGGGATATGGTTATCTACGATCGCGGTTCTAATGCAGAAGTTTCTATTCCGCAGAATTCAGGAGATATTAAGAAATAATCTTATGGCACGCCAATAGTTGCAATAACACCCAAACCAGCGAAACCAATAAGTTGAAGCAAACGCCTTCGTGTAAACTCGTACATAATAAAGCAATAATCTCTTTATTTGTCTAGTTTTTAGAGATTAAGGATGCGATCGCGCTAAGGGAGCAATTTAAGACGCGATCGCACTTTTTTTGTTCGTGTTATTCTGAATTACATAGAAACTTTTAGAGTACCAGATAAAGCGCGATCGCCACTCAAAACAACGCCTCGCTTATTAGCTTCCAAATGACGCACAATTTTATACACCGCTTCTACCTCATCGGGAAATCCGGCTTTTTCGGCAAGACTCGCCAAATCTAACGGTTCGTTTGCCGATTGTAAGGCTTCTACAATGTGTTTTTGCATATCTAAAATAGAAGCCGCCATCTTTTTGCCTGCTTCTACTCCTGGTTGGTGATAAGCGTTGATATTAACTAAAGAAGCATACAATCCCACTGCTCGTTCGTAAAGCGCAATTAATGCGCCGACCATGCGAGGATTAACTTGAGGAATGGTAACGGTAATCGAATCGCGATGCTTTTCGTAAAGTGCCGCCCTCGTTCCTTGAATGAATGCCGATAAATAGTCGCCAGCAACAATCCCCGGATCTAATTCTATCGATGGTTCCTGGCGATCTTCGAGAACTTCGATAAACGTTGCAAAGAAATTGGGGACTCCTTCGCGTAATTGTTGGACGTAAGCGTGTTGGTCGGTCGATCCCTTGTTTCCGTAAACGGCAATGCCTTGATAAACCGTATTGCCATCGAGGTCTTTTTCTTTCCCCAAAGATTCCATGACCAACTGTTGTAAATAACGGCTAAACAGGTAGAGGCTGTCTTTATAGGGAAGCACGACCATATCTTTTTCCCCTTTTCCATTGCCCGCATAGTACCAGGATAAAGCCAGGAGTGCGGCGGGGTTGTTTTTGAGTTCTGGAACTCTCGTGGCGGCATCCATTTCTTTTGCGCCAGCTAGCATGGCACGAATGTCAATCCCTTCCAAAGCAGCGGGAAGCAAACCAACAGCAGATAATTCTGAAGTGCGTCCTCCCACCCAGTCGAACATGGGAAATGTCGCCAACCAGCCTTCTATTTTGGCGATTTTATCCATGTTGCTTCCTGGCATAGTAATAGCAACGGCGTGTTGGGCAAAGTCTAATCCTTGCTTTTCGTAAGCGTTTTTAGCTTCTAACATCCCGTTGCGAGTTTCGGGAGTCCCACCAGATTTGGTAATGACGATAACTAAGGTACTGTTGAGACGGTCTTTGAGTTGGGTAAATACGCGATCGAACCCAGCCGGATCGTTATTATCAAAGAAATGGATTGCCATTGGGGGAAAATCCGATGCCAATGCTTCAGAGACAAACTGCGGCCCCAATGCCGACCCGCCAATCCCGATAGAGAGAATATCGGTAAATTTAAAAGCTTGTGGCGGTTTAATGCCTCCTGTGTGGATTTTTTGGGCAAAAATTTCAATATCCTGTATCGATTTTTCGATTTCTTGTTTAATCTCTTGATTCGGAGCTAAATTTGGATCGCGCAGCCAGTAATGACCGACCATGCGATTTTCGTCGGGATTGGCGATCGCACCTTTTTCTAATGCTTCCATATCTTGGAAGGCTTTTTCAAATTTTGGCTTCAACGTTGCTAGCAGTTCATCATCGAACCGCATTCGGCTGATGTCGAGATACAGTCCTAAGCCTTCGTGATAGTATAGCCAGTTTTGGTAACGTTGCCAGAGTTGTTGGGAAGTCATCAGCAATTAATTCTCACTTATCCGTTATTCATTATCAACGATCGTCTATTAAGTTTTTGATATTCAATGATTTTTTTAACGGTTAATTTGGCGATCGCTAAGGTTAGAGAGAAAGGAACCAGAAAGAAATATGCTAACTTATTTCCTAGCCTTTCATACTTTCCACTCTTTAACCCTCATTTCTCAATGATTCAATTATTACCGTGGTATTGGAAGAAGCTTCCGCTAGAAAATAGAACGGGTTCGGAAGTTTTTGAGAGGTTGTTTTATCGAAAAGGTACAATCGGAACTCTTTTGGAAAGTCCAGCTTCAACGCATGGCGATCGCTCTCCTTTATCGCGTTATTCTATTTGTGCGGGTTCTCCTCGTCTTATCGACGGAAAGCCTCAGTTATGGACGCCGCAAGTCGGCACGATTCTTCCCTTTCTTCGCAGTCTTTTACAAAAAAAGTCTCCAGAATATGATTCGCCAGCACTTCCCTTTACTGGCGGTTGGTTGGGTTGGTTGGGATACGATTTAGCTTGGGAAATCGAAAAACTTCCTTATCTAAAAAACGATTCTCTTCCTTTTCCCGTAGCGTATTGGTACGAACCTGAGTCTTTTGCCATTCTCGATTCCTGGGAAGATGTTTTATGGTTGGCAAGTAGCGATCGCGCTGAATGCGATCGCCTACAATACAAAATCGAAAGTCGAAAGTCGAAAGTCGAAAGTCTTTCAGAAGTC
>JALOOL010000509.1 GCA_025454425.1 Hydrococcus sp. Prado102
GTGTTGAAGCCAAAAGACGCTGCTAAAGCAGACGATTGGAAGGTTTTCACTCGTCTTTAGTAGAGAAACTTCTCAGAACAATGAAACTGCGATACATGTCCAGTACTTGTGCACGTGAAACAAATGCTTTAAAGTATTCAGCTATACAAGACGTCATGTGGCAGCACTAAAATCCTGCTAGATCACAGCAAGCAGTGCGGAGGGAGAAGGTGACAGACAAAATAACCATCTGCGTTGTAAACGTAGAGTGCATGGCCGTCGTCAGATGTGATTACCAAATTCGTGGACGCCACTGACAGCGTGTACGGCATGAAGTTTGGTTTGATAAACTTGCAGATTGAGTCATTTGATTTCGGCGATGAACTGACATCCACTCGCCATATGTAAACCCGATCTGCGATATACAGCTGAGACTTATCAGGGCACGCAGCAATGTCCCATGGAGATTGAAGTCCGTCCACAACGATGTCTTGAAGAGCGTCGAATGGCGGATTGTCCTGGAAGACTTTAATCCGATTCTGGTTGTCATTCGCAACGAAGATTTTTCCGGCGATATTGGCAACGCCCCACACTAAATGTGGCGTTTTAAGGTTCACCTTGAGTTGCGGACGCGCTACGATAATGAATACACAAAAATATTTAATGAAACAACTGAATGCACATCGCACGTCATAACTATGTCTTTAGACGCGACATTACACTGCTTTTACTATATGTTTACAACTGACGATCAATATTCAAAAGTGTAATTACTGGTAAAATTCAATTCTCGAAATTCTGGGGAATGGGTCGGGCTACGCTGTCGATTCCGCTTCGTTAGAAAACTCATACACACCTAGACTCCCAGCCTATACTTGAAAATTAGAAGCATTTCGCTAGGTTTCTTGCAGATCCCACTGACGTCTGCTCAATATCTGGTCAGATTAATTTTTAGGATATGACTAAACACCAGCAGCACCAGTGGCATTAGCAGGTATTACTCGTGTCGAATTCGGTGACGAGTAATGGACTGAACACAAATGATGTCAATAAAGGTCAAAATTCTGACAAAAACCAATCCAGAAAGGCCTACTACACTCTATGGATTAAGATTAACTAAAGGTGGACTCCTCCTGAAGTAATAATAATATCCTATTTGTTTAACGTGGCCAAAATATTTACTACAAGACCATATCACTGTCGTATAATGCAGCCTGCTGCAAGTGGCCGATGCACTGTTTAGGCAAATTGCACATGAGAATGCTTAATTTATAAAGCGCCTAAATCTAACCTAACTCCATTTCTGGACTACAGAATTTAGAGGAGTCAATGCCCTATGGAATCATTCGGCTGAAATCTATCATAACATTTGTTGTTACGGTGTATCATTGGGTGTAACAATGCACAAAGTGTTGTGATTGTCTGTTATCGCCCTGCAATTCAATGCAGCATGAATTATCCGCAATGGTCAAATTTAGGAAGGTTTGCAAAGTAACTTCTCAAAATTTTGAGAAATTAGTTTTACTAGGACAGCTTCCTGTCAGAATAACTAGTAAAACAACTCTACCAATCGGAGGGTTTCATGGTCGATTCTGGCTCATCTAAACCTCAACGCAACTGGCTACAAAACTGGTGGGACTCTCTGAGTGCTTTATCTCGCCTTTTAGCGATCGCATTGGCAGCCCCGCTAATGGTTTTGAATGCCTGGTCATTTTCTGCGATTTTTGGTTATTTTCGCTCTTTAATCGTTATTGTTCTCTTAGCATCCGTCCTCGCTTTCCTACTCAGCTATCCGGTAAACTGGTTAGAAAGAAAAAATCTAAGACGAGAACAAGCAGCAGTCCTGGTTTTTTTGGTGGCTGTCTTACTTTTGCTGGGACTGGGTTTAACTTTATTTCCGCTGGCTTTTAACCAAGCACAACAACTCGTCGCTCGTTTACCCGAATGGCTTGACTCCGGTCAGCGTCAATTGATGATGCTAGACGAGCGCGTTGGCAATTTAGGGCTACCAATCGGCTTTGACGGTCTAATTTCTCAAATTAACAGCCGACTGGGAGGACAGCTACAAAGCCTTGCTGGAAAAACTTTAAATTTAGCGCTAAATTTAACCGTATTAACGGTTGTACGGTCAATAGACGTACTTTTAACGGTTATTTTAACTTTTTACTTGCTTTTACACAGTCAGGATATTTGGAGAAGCTTGATCGGCTGGCTGCCAAAAAGAATTCAAAAGCCTTTCTCTCAAACGTTGCGGTTAAGTTTTCAAAACTATTTTCTCGGACAGATTATTAGTGCAACCTGCATGGCTTTAGGGTTAGTTTGTAGTTTTTTAATACTAAAAATTCCCTTTGGTCTGTTGTTTGGCTTAACTATTGGCGTAATGGCACTCGTTCCTTTTGGCGGTACGGTAGGAATTGCTTTAGTGACGCTTTTGGTAGCCTTGCAAAATATTGGTTCGGCTTTGCAATTACTTGCTGTTGCTCTTGTGGTTCAGCAAATAGTTGAAAATGGAATTGCGCCGAGAGTATTGGGAAGCGTTACGGGTTTAAATCCTTTTTGGGTTTTGTTAGCTATTCTCACCGGAGCAAGAGTAGGAGGGTTAGTTGGCGTAATTGTTGCAGTACCTACCGCAGTTATGATTAAAGAAGGACTCGAAGAGATCCGCTCTTTAACGAAAACAACGACAGATGAGACTGATGATACAGTGCATTCAACCGTAGAAGTCCCTGTAAAAACAGTAGTACAAGAGGATTCGGAGGCTTCTAAAACTCTTAAATCGCTTTAAATAAAATTATTTGGCAAAAAAGCGATCGCATTGGTGTTGCGATCGCGCTTATTATTTACCATAAAACGACAAATACTTATTCAGGTCGTATTTGTTTTGTTTGGGAGTATCCATCCAGTACCTTAAAGCTTTGTTCCGAACAATCAGATAAAATTAGATGATTATAAATCTATATGCTAAAGCCGATCGCGCAGACGTTTTTTTGGGAAACATCACACCGAAAATAGCAAGCCGCACGGTAGCCCCGTATTTTTAAATCGGGGAGGAAGTATTGTAGTCTATATACAGTGTTGAGGTGATAGATTTGACTCGCGCACTTACTCCTACATTCATTGCTGAAATCCCCTTGATAGTTGATAGCTCTCAAGAGTTGTATAACGCCTTGCTCAACGAAGCAATGGTACGGATGGAGCTAGTGCGCGATTCAGAGCTTTACAAGCAAGCCAAAAAGTTACCCAAGGGGAAAGATAGGGACAAGGCTTTCACTCCTGCAAGGAAGGCATATCGTTATTCGGATTACGACCTACAAGCCTATGCCACAATTGTTAGTAACAGCGCCAAATGGATTGCAGATAAAATCGACTCAAACACGCAACAGAAATTAGCTACTCGTGCCTTTAAAGCAAGCGTTAAAGTCTTGTTTGGACGGGCAAAACGAGTGCGCTATAAAGTTCCCACCCGCTTTCGTTCAGTGGAAGGAAAGACCAATAAACAGGGTATTCGCTGGAAAGAAGATAGCGTAATCTGGGGCAAACTAAAACTTCAAGGAATTATCGACCCCGCCAACTTAGTTGTTCAACATGGATTGAATTCCCCGATTAAATATGTGCGTCTATTGTGGCGAGAACTGAATGGTAAGCGGCGCTGGTACGCTCAATTAATTTGTGAGGGATTGCCTTACCAAAAACCGCAAAACTACGTGTCTGATGGGGTAGTTGGACTAGATCTCAACATATCTAATCTTGCTTTTGTTGCAGATAACGGCGCTGGACTATTACCTTTTGCCCAGGGCGTTCCCACATACGAGCGCGAGATACAATCTCTGCAACGGAAAATGCAGCGTTCAAGAAGAGCAAATAATTCAGACAATTATCAACCGAATTTTACCGCTAAAAACGGTCGTAAAACTGTTACTAAAAAAGGCAAACCTAAAAAAGGTAGACGTAAATGGAACAAATCAAAGACCTATATCAAAACGGCAGCTAAAAAGCGAGAGCTAGAAAGACGAAAAACAGCCTATGCTAAATCCCAGAACCGTAAGATTGTTAATGATATTCTGCGGCATGGCAACCAAATTAAAACTGAGAATGTATCTGTAAAAGGATGGCAGAAACGCTATGGTAAGGCGATTTCTGCACTTTCCCCTAGTTTTGTTCAATCAGAATTGAAGCGCAAGGCTGAAAGTGCTGGCGGTTCATTCGTCAAATTTTCTTGCCAAAAAACCGCTTTGTCTCAAACTCATCTGACGGGGGAACGGATTAAGAAATCCCTATCAGAACGAGTGCATTACGACAAAAGCGGTATACTCATGCACCGCGATTTGTTCAGTGCATATTTGGCAAGATTCGTTAATCAGGATGAGCTTTTATTGCAGGATGCTGTTAACCAGTATCCAGGGTCGGAACCGATCCTTGTGGAGGCATGGAAGCAATATCGACAATCTGCGAGGTTAGTAGGCGAGTCCGAAATCCTGCGGTCTGATTCCCCAGTAGAGCAGATCTCCCAGAAGCTAGGAACAGTTAACCAGATAAGCCAATTCGGGCTAAAAGTTAACTTTGACTCCCAGCCTGAATCCGCCGTTTTCGCGCACGGCGGAGTGGCTCAA
>JALOOL010000014.1 GCA_025454425.1 Hydrococcus sp. Prado102
CTTAACCACATTTATTAGTCAGCTAAAGACAATTGAATTTTAATTGCGATTTATATAACTTTCAAACTGCGATCGCTCGGTTCTTATCGTAAGTTTTCCTTGTTTCCAACCAAGGGAAATTGGTGCTTTATCGGAATCACTGTTGTAAAGCGCCAAATTTTCTAACCAATCAAATTGCTTGCCATTACGAATTAGCGTGGGTAATAGCGTATCCGGTTCGCAAGTTAATTGTAGGGTGTTACCTTGAGGATCTTGTAATTGGACTTGTCCTCGATCCAAGCGATCGAGATCGAGTTTGCTTTTGTGTGCGATCGCGCTTTTAAATTCTTCATAAGTTCCGTAACTTTCTTGTTCGCCGACTATTAGCGCAAATCCAGCATACTTATCTTGTCCAATAGTTGCTTTTAGCGTTTGTTCGTCGCGATAAATCGGGCCGTATTTGCGATCGTCAATCGTCGTCCCAACGTAAGGAGTAAGATTAATCGGACGAATCGCCAACCAAGTTTTCTCTAATTGAAAAAACCAAACCCTATTTTCAACTTCTGCTTTTGCTGTTTTAGGCAATTGAAAGAAAAAAGGCGTTTGAGTAGTAGGACGCAACCAAATCAGGAGATTTTGAAACTGTCCGACGCGATCGCCCGGTCTTTTTCCGGGTTGTACCCAATTCCCGTCCGTATTTGCCACAAAATAATCGACCCCGCGCGTCGAATTATATGCCATCAACTTAAACGGCCCGACATCCCCATCGGGAAAAGTATTCGCGACACTTCCCATTTGATAGGTATGCCCAAAAAATTGCGTTTCCCAATATCCTGGGCGATCGCTATTACCAGGTTTCCAATTTTCGTACATGGGTTTAGTCGCCAAAACCTCAACTGGTTTGTTAAACTGCTTGCGTGCCAAAGCGACAATTGCTTGAGGCGGTCGATACGTACTAGTAATGACGTGTAACATATCTAGCTTCGGATTGGGGTTAGGGATAGGCGTATCGCCAAAGTACAACCAAAATACGCTTGCTGCGGAAGACCCAAAAACGACATTGCCACTCCCATAATCTCGTTTGACAGGGCCGCCCCAACCGCCTCGATAATATTTTATCGCCGCCGCCGCAGACATCCAATCTAAAGCAGCTTTGGCGAGTTGTTTGACTTCTGGGTCTTTAGCAAAATCGTAGAGGTTGAGATAAGGCGTAAAGGTATGGCTGTGATAAGCTTCTGAATCCCATTCCCCCATACCAATGTTATAAAGTGCTAAAACATAGCGTTGGATTCTTTGCTGATAAATTTGACGAGTTTTTTCATTCCCCGTTTCTTCTGCTAAGAGATATGCTGAAGTTTCCCGCATGGCTCTAAGATTATCTGTATTGCGACTGTCTACCCAACCGCCGCGCCTGCTGATGTCCCAATCTCTACCCGTACCATCCCCATATCCGTATACGGGATGCAAGCGACCGAGAGGGTCTTGTTTAGTCCAATTTTTTGCTCCCCGATACATTTGCTTTTTGTAAGCAGGGTCGAGTAATTGACCGAAAAGAAAATACTTGCGAACTTGTCCTTTGAGGGTAAAGCTGTAATAATAATCGATTCCTTCGGTATGTTTGTGTTTTTTAGCTTCGGGGTCGTTGTCTTGGAGAAAAGTTAGCGATCGCTCTTTATTTCCTGCCAAAAAGTCAAACATTGCTCTAGGATAAGCACTCTTTTCATTTTCCCCATACCCATTTCCGTAAGTTTTGGGATTGGCAAAATAGTTAATTATTGTAGCGGCGCGTTGTTGAAATTCTTCTTCTAATTCTTGTGTCCAATCATTGCGAAACTCTGACTTGATTTCTGGTAATTTGAGTCCGTTCAGGTTTTTAGAAGCAGATGGATCGAATTCTTGGGCGGATGTCAGCATACAGCTAGCTAGTATGAAAAGACATAAAGACAAAATAAAGTTTTTGCACAAAGGGGGAAAGGGAAAAGGGGAAAGGGGAAAATTTTCCCTTTTATTTAAAAAGAAGTTGCTAATTTTTGTAAGAGGTCTAATAGTTTGGCTAAAAATCTTGAGATATTTTTTGACGGAACGATAATTTTTGCTAAGCTGTAATCGCAAGAAACGAGCAACGCGAACGGGTTTCATTACTAAAAAAGAATGATTGACTTTTCTTGGGTCACAATATTTTAGCGATCGCATATTTAAGACCAGATTAGCGATCGCGTTTAGTCGAAACTATTCAAAATTACTATTTAACTTGAGCGCCGTGACTGCGAGGATCGTCTTGTGCGGATTCAATAACTTGAGATGATGGGTTAAAAGTAGAGGTTTGACCCGTAGAATAAGCGTAAGGTAGCGAGTTATTAGCAATTAGCGCGTTTAAATTGGCTTCCATTACAGAAAGAGGTTGTTCGCCAATAGTTTGCGCGATCGCTTCTCCTTCTCGATTCATAAATACGAAATGCGGAATGCCATCGACGCGGTAACGTAAAATTTCGGGAAGCCATTTGCTATTATCGACATTAAGCATGGCAAAGTTTACCGAGTCAGCATATTCTTCTTTGAGTTGGGCTAAATCTTTCGCCATTGCCTGACAACTCGTACACCAGTTAGCATAAAATTCGGTCAGAGTTGGCTTGCCATTACTTAAAGCAACATCGATGGGAATTGCTTGTTCGGCTTGCGCTTCTAGGGAAACTGAGCTAGCTTGTGTTTGAAAGCCAAAAAAGATGGCAATGCTAAGCGCGATCGCAGCAATAGCAATCAGTAAATTTCTAATTCGAGTACCGCTCGTTCCTTGAGACTCCGATATATTCCCAGCCATAGCTTAAAATTTTATATTTTTTAACAAGTGTAACAAACAGTTGAAAGTCGAAAGTCGAAAGTCGAAAGTCGAAAGTCAGAAATAACTAATGAAAAAACGAGTAACGCTAACTTTTCCCCAAAGAAGCATTCATATTCCAGTGACTTACCGACTGGCTAAAGATTTTAATGTTGCGGCTAACATCATCCGCGCCCAAGTCGCACCAAATCAGGTGGGCAAACTAGTATTAGAATTATCGGGAGATATCGATGAGTTAGAAGCAGCGATCGAATGGGTGCGATCGCAAGGAATCGGAATTTCTCTAGCGAGTCGCGAAATCGCGATCGATGAAAATAGTTGCGTCGATTGCGGGTTGTGTACGGGAGTTTGTCCTACAGAAGCTTTAACCCTCGATCCCCAAACCTTTAAGCTCAAATTTTGGCGATCGCGCTGTGTGGTTTGCGAACAATGTATTCCTACTTGTCCGGTAGGAGCGATTTCTACTAATTTGTAAGTAGCCCACGAGCTTTTAGCCGTGGGTTTCAAGCGCGAGAAATTCTATGATGGAAGTGTATTTGGTGGAGCCTTTGAATGCTGCGACTCGAACATATTAGTAAAATTTATCCGACTGGCGAAGTTCTCAAAGATGTGACGTGGGAAGTCAAATCGGGCGATCGCGTGGGATTAGTGGGTGTCAATGGAGCGGGAAAAACGACCCAGCTTAAAATTATTATGGGCGAAATCGAGCCGACAACAGGAGAAGTCATTCGTCCGGCGAGTCTTCATATTGGCTATTTGACTCAAGAATTTGAAGTCGAACCGACTAGTACCGTGCGCGAAGAGTTTTGGACGGTATTTGAAGAAGCCAATCGCATCCATCACAAAATGGCAGAGGTACAACATCAAATGGAAACTGCCACTCCAGAAGCGTTGGAAGATTTAATTCACAAGTTGGATAAATTGCAACGACAGTTTGAAGCACTCGATGGCTACGGATTAGAAACCCGTATTGAAAAGATTTTACCAGAGATGGGATTTGCCCCTGAAGATGGCGATCGCCTTGTCAGTGCTTTTAGCGGTGGCTGGCAAATGCGAATGAGTTTGGGCAAAATATTATTACAAGCGCCAGATTTATTACTCCTCGACGAACCGACTAACCATCTAGATTTAGAAACGATTGAATGGTTAGAAAATTACCTGAAGGGAGCGACGACCCCAATGGTTATTATCTCTCACGACCGAGAATTTCTCGATCGCCTTTGTACTCAAATTGTCGAAACCGAACGAGGCGTTTCTACGACCTATTTAGGCAATTATTCCTCTTATCTCGAACAAAAAGCACTCAATCGCGAGGCACAACTAAGCGCCTACGAAAGACAGCAAAAAGAATTAGAAAAACAGCAAGTCTTTGTCGATCGGTTTCGCGCTAGTGCTACTCGCAGTACTCAGGCAAAAAGTCGCGAAAAACAACTCGAAAAAATCGAGCGAATTGAAGCGCCAACTACCGATGTAAGAACGTTACGCTTTCAGTTTCCCCCAGCACCTCGCAGCGGTCGAGAGGTGGCAATCGTTGAAGATTTAACGCATTTCTATAGCGATCGCATTTTGTTTTTAGGAGCGAATTTATTAGTCGAACGGGGCGATCGCATTGCTTTTCTCGGCCCCAATGGCGCGGGAAAATCGACGCTGTTGCGTTTGATTATGGGAATTGAACCCCCCACCGAAGGAAACGTTAAATTGGGCAAACACAACGTTCTTCCTGCTTATTTCGAGCAAAATCAAGCCGAAGCACTCGATTTAGAGAAAACGGTTTTCGATACAATTCACGATGAAGTTCCCGACTGGAAAAATGAAGAAGTTCGTACTTTACTCGGACAATTTCTCTTCAGTGGCGATATGGTATTCAAACAGGTAAAATCACTCAGCGGTGGCGAAAAAGCTCGTCTTGCCCTTGCTAAAATGCTCCTACAACCTGCTAACTTGCTCGTACTCGACGAACCGACGAATCACTTCGATATTCCAGCCAAAGAAATGTTGGAAGCAGCCCTTAAAAACTACGATGGTACGGTGTTGATCGTGTCTCACGATCGCTATTTTATTTCTCAAGTCGCCAACAAAATTGTCGAAATTCGAGAAGGAGAATTGCAGGTTTATAACGGCGATTATCATTACTATCAAAGAAAGATAGAAGAAGAAAAAGAAAAAGCGCGCCTAGAAAAACTTGCTGCCGAGAAAGCAGCGAAAGCAGCACAGAAAAAGGCAAAAGAACGAGAAAAAAAGGCAGCCAAAAAAGCTAAGTAATAAAGTTCAAAAATGCGGGTAATCAGTTATCAGTTTTTCCGTCTCGCTGGTAACTGATAACTGATTACTGAAAAAGACTTCCTCCTTAAAATCAATGCGTATTTATGGAAATCGACAATTAAAAACATTGTCAGGACAATTAACTCGTCCGACATCGGGGCGAGTGCGAGAGGCATTGTTTAATATTTGGCAAGGAAAGATTATCGATTGTCGTTGGTTGGATCTGTGCGCGGGAAGCGGTTCGATGGGTGCAGAAGCTTTATGTCGAGGCGCGAGGGAAGTTATTGGAATCGAGCAATCAGCACAAGCTTGCTCAATTGTCAAGCAAAATTGGCAACAAGTAGCAACTTCCGAACAAAAATTTCGCGTCATTCGGGGAGATGTTTTAGCGCGTCTCAAAAATCTTGAAGGGGAAAAATTCGATCGCATTTATTTCGATCCACCCTATCAAAGCCAATTGTATCGACCCGTCCTAGAGGCGATCGCAACTCTCGATCTTCTCGACGAAGAGGGAGAAATTGCCCTAGAAAGAGATCCTAAAGCGTGGCAAGCGATCGCAATTCCTAGATTAGAAATTTGTCGAGAAAAAGTTTATGGAAATACTGCTTTAACTTTTTATCGAGTGAATAGGGAAAGGCTTCACCTGGGACAAGGGTAAACGGCTTCGCCAGGGACAAGGGGAAGGGGATTATATAAATGTAAGATTTACCCTTTACCCTTTACCCTAAAAAATACCAATCCCCAAGCTTACATCATTCTCCTTCTACCCTCTTTTTTGATGGCTTGTAAAGTTGCGATCGCCAAGCCCAAAATAGTTAGAGGAATTACCCCGAAAAGCAATACCTTGCTAAAAATGGGTAAATCTTGATGTCCGGTGCTATTTAAAATTAGATAGACAGTGTAGGCAATGTAATAGCCCAAAAATAGCCCTCCTTCTCGCCGACCGATACGATATCCCGTAAAGAAAATAGGCAAACAAACGATCGCAACGGCAATCATAACGGGAATATCAAAGCGCAAAGCAGCATTGGAGACGTTAATTCCTTCTGGCGAAACCAACGCAGACAAACCCAATACCGCTAAAATATTAAAGATGTTGCTACCGACGACATTACCGACAGCAATATCTCGCTCGCCTCGGAAGCTAGCCATTGCAGAGGTTGCTAGTTCTGGCAAAGAAGTTCCAGCAGCAACAATCGTCAATCCGATAATTAATTCGCTCAGTCCGAATGTCCTGGCAATTGCGATCGCGCTATCTACTAGCCAGCGAGAACCCAGCACTAGCAATACCAAGCCAGCAATAATCAGACAAATATCGAGCAGCCATTGTGTCACCGACGGTCTGCCGAATTTAGCATACTCTTCTTGTACCTCGCTATTGCGCTCCTTGCGACTTTGATAAATTAGAAAGAGGGTATAGAGTATGCCGCCGATAAAAAGAATCGCGCCATCGACTTGACTAATCTTGCCATCAACGCTAAACATTAGCATCAGTGCGGATACGCCGATCATAATCGGCACATCTAAGCGAACAAGCTGTAATGCGACCGTTAAAGGGGCAATCAGCGCCGAAACTCCTAAAATAAATAAAGCATTAAAAATATTACTCCCCACTACGTTACCAACAGCGATATCTGCCTGACCCGAATAAGCAGACATCACGCTAACTGCCATTTCTGGCGAGCTAGTTCCATAAGCTACAATTGTCAGTCCGATAATCAAAGGGGAAATCCCAGCCATAGCAGCTAGGCTAGATGACCCCTTCACTAATAATTCTGCGCCGACTACTAACAGCGCCAGTCCAGCGATTAATAAGACAATAGTAAAAAAATCCATGAGTTTATTTTACGGCGATCGCGCTAACAATTAAATGATAAAGACGCGAAATCTCGCGTCTTTACTGGTAACTGGTCACTTTTTGGGCGCACGCCATGCGCCCCTACTAACTGTTTAAGACCACTTCCAATTCATGATTTCATCCTTATCCGTGCCGTGTTCGTGTGCGTAATGAAGGTTTTCGATAATCTGATTTTTCATGCGCTCCTTAGCGTGAGCCGCCGCCGAACCTAACTTGGGAACGCGATCGATAACGTCGATAACTAAATTAAAGCGATCGATCTCATTTTTAATCGCCAGTTCGAGCGGTGTATTAATATTACCTTTTTCCTTATATCCGCGTACATGAATGCGCTCCTGATTAGTACGACGGTAAGCGAGCTTGTGAATCAGCCAAGGATAGCCGTGAAAATTGAAAATAATTGGCTTATCGGGAGTAAAAAGAGTATCGAAATCCCGATTTGATAAGCCGTGGGGATGTTCGCTATCTGATTGTAATTTGAACAGATCGACTACGTTAATAAAACGAACTTTTAGTTCGGGAAACTCCTCGCGCAAGATAGCCGTTGCTGCTAAAGACTCCATTGTAGCGACATCGCCGCAACAAGCCATAACTACATCGGGAAGATCGGGTTCTTTGCCGCGATCGTCGTTACTTGCCCAATCCCAAATCCCAAGTCCTTTGCTACAATGCTTAATTGCCTCGTCCATTGTCAAATACTGAAGGTGCTTTTGCTTGTCTGCCACGATAACGTTGACATAGCCAGTACTGCGCAGACAATGATCCGCTACAGAAAGCAAGCAGTTTGCGTCAGGAGGTAAGTAAATTCGAGTGACTTCGGCACTTTTGTTAGTCACTACATCAATAAATCCAGGGTCTTGATGGCTAAAACCGTTATGATCCTGTCGCCACACGGTAGAGGAAAGCAAGATGTTCAGCGAGGAGATGGGAACGCGCCAAGGAACCTCTTTTTTAGAGATATCTAGCCATTTGGCGTGTTGGTTGAACATCGAACTAATGACGTGAACAAAGGCTTCGTAGGTGTGGAATAAACCGTGCCGTCCTGTTAAAGTGTACCCTTCGAGCCAGCCTTCTAAGGTATGTTCGCTCAACATTTCCATAACTCGACCGTTGCGGGACAGTTCGCTGCCATCGAGGTCTTCCGGTTTAAATTCTGCCATCCAAGCTTTTTTACTGACTTCGTAGATACTGTTGAGGCGGTTGGAAGCCGTTTCATCCGGCCCAAAGACTCGGAAATTGCCTGGATTATTGCGGATTACGTCTCGCAGAAAATTGCCGAGAATGCGTGTCGTTTCTACCCTTTCCGCGCCCGGATTTTCCACCTCAACGGCATAATCGCGAAAATCGGGCAGGCGCAATTCCTTGCGAACTAGACCGCCGTTGGTAACGGGGTTGGCACTCATGCGACGCGGCCCGACAGGAGCTAATTCTTTCAATTCGGGAATGAGTTTTCCTGTCTCGTCAAATAATTCTTCGGGTCGATAGCCGCGCATCCATTCTTCTAACTGCTTGAGATGATGCTGATTGGCGTGCATTTCTCCCATCGGAACTTGGTGAGCGCGCCAGAAACCTTCTACTTTGTGACCGTCTACTTCCTTCGGCCCTGTCCAGCCTTTGGGAGAGCGCAGAATAATCATCGGCCAGCGCGGACGATTGATTTCCCCCGTGCGGCGAGCTTTTTCTTGGATGGAACGAATTTGGTTGACGCAATGTTCTAGCGTTGCTGCCATTTTTTGATGGGAAATGGCAACATCTTCTCCTTCTGGGCATTCCACAACATAGGGAGTATAGCCATAGCCAACAAATAAACTTTCTAGTTCTTCTGGGGTGATGCGTGCCAAGATAGTAGGATTGGCGATTTTGTAGCCGTTTAAATGCAGGATGGGCAATACGGCTCCATCGCAGATAGGATTGAGAAATTTATTGGAATGCCAAGCGGTTGCTAATGCTCCCGTTTCAGCCTCGCCGTCGCCAATAACGCAGGCAACAATCAAATCGGGAGTATCAAATGCCGCTACGTAAGCATGGGAAATGCTGTAGCCTAATTCGCCTCCTTCGTGAATAGAACCGGGGGTTTCGGGGGTACAGTGACTGCCAACCCCGCCAGGAAAAGAAAACTGCTTGAAGAATCTCATCATTCCATCCTCGTCCTCACTTCGGTCGGGATAGATCTCGCTGTAGGTTCCCTCTAAATAAGTGGGAGCGAGAACGCCTGGAGCGCCGTGACCGGGACCTGCAATGAAAATTATATTGAGATCGTATTTCTTGATTAGGCGATTAAGATGTATGTAAATAAAGCTCAAACCGGGACTCGATCCCCAGTGTCCCAACAAACGATATTTAATGTGTTCGGGTTTGAGTGGTTCTTTTAATAATGGATTGTCCCGCAGATAAATCATTCCAACAGCAAGGTAGTTGCAAGCTCGCCAGTAAGCATCAATTTTTTGGATTTCTTCTGCGGAAAGCGAGCCTTGCTCTATTGATTGGCTAGGTGCTACTGTCATAAATTGCTCCTGTTAATTAATTTTAGTTAGTCGTCGAGCGGCTTCTAACATCTATTCACAAGTCAAAGAATATCTCAGAATTTTAATTATTTTAAAAATATTAAAAGTTATATTTATTGCTTTAAAGCGTCTATAAACTTGTGGTTGTTGTAAAGTTATTATTCGATCCAAAATTTAAAAA
The DNA here is from genome assembly GCA_025454425.1 of Hydrococcus sp. Prado102. Classification (GTDB taxonomy): domain Bacteria; phylum Cyanobacteriota; class Cyanobacteriia; order Cyanobacteriales; family Microcystaceae; genus Hydrococcus. The sequence continues at coordinate 9,621 of JALOOL010000014.1, forward strand.
TCGCACGATTATTTGATATTTATTGATTTCTCAATTACGTTAAACGATCCTATATTTCTGTGTGTTAGAATCAATAGATAGGCTTGTTAAAGTTTAAGTTTTAGCAAAATATTAACAAAAGTCTAGCTTATATTTTTAATAAAATGCAACTTGATTAAAGATTAATCAAAATAAAAATATAATTACTATCGGCTAAGCTTATAAAAAAGTATTTCTAAAGAGGGATGAAAAAAAAAAGATATATTCTAAAGCGTTGAAAGCCAAATATTAAAGCTTATATATTAAGAAGAGATTAAATTTTGAGAAATTAGCGATCGCATCAAGCACATAATCTCAACCAGCGATCGCGTTCCTGAAGGGGCAAATCTGAAGTTTTTATTTAACATCAAAGACCTGCCGAAAAATTTTTAGCATTATAGAGAAATAACTTTAGCGCGCGATTGCGCCAAAAGCGCACGCTACGCGATCGCGCAATAGATCGTTTCCTTGCATGGCAATAGTCTAGGCTCAGCTAGGTTGCCGCTTTAACGCTCTCCAACAAGAAGAATAGAATAAGGAGTGTTTTCTCATGACAGTCAAAATTGGGATCAACGGATTCGGTCGTATCGGACGCTTGATGCTTCGTGCTGGTATCGATAACCCAGACATTGAATTTTGTTGCATCAACGATCTCGTTCCAGCAGACAATATCGCTTATCTATTAAGATACGACTCAACCCACGGTCGTTTCTCCGGCACTGTAGAAGCCGTATCCGATGGGATTGTCGTCAATGGCAAATTAATCCCCTGCGTCTCGATTAGAAACCCAGAAGAACTGCCTTGGAAGCAATATGGCATCGATTATGTCGTCGAATCGACGGGATTATTTACTACCCACGAAGGCGCTTCCAAACACATTACCGCAGGAGCAAAACGGGTAATTATCTCCGCACCGACCAAAGACCCTGAAAAAGTCCGCACCTTATTAGTGGGAGTCAATCATACAACCTATGACCCCGCTAAAGATACTATCGTTTCCAACGCTAGCTGTACGACCAACTGCCTCGCTCCCATTGCCAAAGTCATCCAAGATAACTTTGGGTTATCCGAAGGACTGATGACCACAGTTCACGCCATGACTGCAACTCAACCTACCGTTGATGGGCCGTCTAAAAAAGACTGGCGCGGCGGACGGGGAGCAGCACAAAATATTATCCCCTCTTCTACAGGTGCGGCAAAAGCCGTCGCTTTGGTCTTACCAGAGTTGAAAGGCAAGCTGACAGGGATGGCATTCCGAGTTCCTACCCCAGATGTATCGGTAGTCGATTTGACCTTCCGCACCGAAAAAGCAACCTCGTACAAAGAAATCTGTGCGGCGATGAAAGCAGCAGCGGAAGGCGAGATGAAAGGGATTCTAGGCTATGCTGACGATGAAGTCGTCTCCAGCGACTTTACTGGCGATGCGCATTCGAGTATCTTTGATGCCAAAGCTGGAATCGAACTGAATTCTAACTTCTTCAAAGTTGTTGCTTGGTACGATAACGAATGGGGTTATTCGATGCGCATGATTGACTTGATGCAATATATGGCAACTAAAGACGCATCGATGGTTGCTGCCGTTTAACAAACTCTCAGAAGGGAAGTTGGGATACTTCACAAACTCATCAAAGGGGTTGTTTTAACAATCCCTTTTTTTGCTTGTTTTTTTGAAGTTGGCATTACTATGCGATCGCATAACAACCATTGAAAGTACCAAGGCGCGATCGCATAAATGCCCAAATGTTACCCTGAAAGTGCCGATCGCGTTTCTAATGTATGAAAGTATTAGTTTTAAATGCAGGTTCTAGCAGTCACAAAAGTTGCTTGTGGGAACTGACAGAAACTTTACCCCAAAAAGCGCCCGAACCTTTATGGGAAGCCGATATCGATTGGACGGGAACGACAGAAGGAATTTTAACAGTCAAAGCTAACGAAGTTAAAATAGAAATAAAACTAGATTCGAGCGATTGCCCAAAGGGCAGCGGCAAAGCCGATCGCGAGCAGGGAATCGCACGAATGCTTTCTACCTTAGTCGAAGGAGGCACTAAAGCGATCGCGCAGTTGTCAGAAATCGATGTTGTCGGTCATCGCGTCGTCCACGGCGGAAACGAATATACTCAAGCAACGCGAATTACCCCAGAAGTCAAAGATGCGATCGCGCGTTTGATTCCCCTAGCACCCGCTCACAATCCCGCTCATTTACAAGGAATAGACGCGATCGAGCAAGCATTAGGCGATATCCCGCAAGTAGCAGTATTTGACACTGCATTTCACGCTCAAATGCCCTTAGAAGCCGCCGTTTATCCCATTCCTTACGAATGGTACGAACGCGGAATTCGTCGCTATGGCTTTCACGGCATCAGCCATCAATATTGTGCCCGACAAGCCGCCCAACTCCTCGACAAACCGTTAGAATCGCTAAAATTAATTACCTGTCATTTAGGCAATGGCTGTTCCTTAGCAGCGATTAAAAACGGCATCAGTATCGATACGACGATGGGATTTACGCCACTCGAAGGGCTGATGATGGGAAGTCGCAGCGGTTCGATCGATCCGGCAATTTTAATTTACTTGATGCGCGAACATCAATTGGATTGCGATCGCATCGATAAAATGCTCAATCAGGAATCTGGTTTAAAAGGCGTATCGGGGATTTCATCCGATTTGCGGGCGGTAAAAGCTGCTATTGCCCAAGGAAACGATCGCGCCCAACTTGCTTTCGATATCTATATCCATCGACTCAGATCGCTGATCGGCTCGATGATAGCATCCCTTGGCGGGTTGGATGCCTTAGTCTTTACCGCAGGTGTGGGAGAACATCACGCAATCGTTAGAGAAAAAGCGTGCGAAGCCTTCGATTTTCTGGGATTAAAGTTAGATAAAGAAAAGAACGTCGATCGCATAGTAGATGAGAATATAGCAACATCTGATTCAACAGTAAATGTATTAGTTATTCATACTGAGGAAGATTGGGCGATCGCCCAAGAATGCTGGAAACTGATAAATTTTCAAGTCTGAAAACTACTTGATGGAGAGAAAACTAATGGCAAAAAATTTACTCGAACAATTGCGAGAAATGACAATTGTTGTCGCAGATACGGGAGATATTCAAGCGATCGAGACATTTACCCCCCGCGATGCTACCACTAATCCCTCTTTGATTACCGCCGCCGCTCAAATGCCCCAGTATCAAGAAATTGTCGATGATACGCTCAAAAAAGCGAGAGAAGAGTTGGGTAAAGGCGCTGATGCTCCTGAAGTAGCTAAATTGGCATTCGATCGCCTAGCGATTTCTTTTGGGTTAAAGATTTTGCAGATTATTCCCGGACGAGTTTCTACCGAAGTAGACGCGAGATTATCTTACGATACCGAGGCAACGGTCGAAAAAGCTCGCTATCTCATTTCTCAATACGAAGCTGCTGGTGTAGGACGCGATCGCGTGTTAATCAAAATCGCCTCGACTTGGGAAGGGATTAAAGCGGCTGAAATCTTGGAAAAAGAAGGCATTCACTGCAATTTAACCCTCTTATTCGGCATCCATCAGGCGATCGCTTGTGCGGAAGCGGGGGCTACTTTAATCTCGCCTTTTGTCGGACGAATCTTAGATTGGTACAAAAAGGAAACCGGACGCAACAGCTATCCTCCCTCCGAAGATCCTGGCGTACTATCCGTTACCAAAATCTATAACTATTACAAGAAATTTGGATACCATACCGAAGTTATGGGAGCTAGCTTCCGCAACATCGGCGAGATTACCGAATTAGCGGGTTGCGACTTGCTCACCATTTCACCTGCTTTGCTCGATGAATTGCGATCGACCGAGGAAGAATTGCCCCGCAAGTTAGATCCCGAATTCGCTACAAAAGCAGATCTTGAAAAAATTTCCATAGACAAAGAAACCTTCGATAAGATGCACGCAGATGACCGTATGGCATCGGAAAAATTAGCCGAAGGGATTTCAGGCTTTACTAAGGCTTTAGAGGTGCTAGAGACGCTATTAGCCGATCGCCTATCCCGTCTTGAAGGTCAAGCCGAACTATGTACTACAACCGCCGATCTTTTTCGCATTTACGACCTAGATGGGGATGGACATATTACCCGCGAAGAATGGGCGGGAACTGATGTAGTATTCGATGCTTTGGATAGCGATCGCGATGGCTCGATCAGCGCAGAAGATATGCTCGCAGGTCTAGGAGCCGCCGTTTGTTTGGTCAAATAATAGCCTGAAAAGTGACTGGTCACTTTTCACTGGTCACTGATAACTGTTAAAAACCCCTCTCGCTGTAGCGTTGAGGGGTTTTTTAAGCCATGTTGATAAGCTGACCGCCACGCCGTTTTACCTCAGTTTATGACCTGGATAAACCAGGTGGGTACCGACGCTTCACGCTTCTGTTTCCGAGTACTTGCTCGGTTTACTGCCGCATAAATGCTGTTGGTTCCCTTATAACTCAAGCATAGATCAAAAAACTTGATAGGCATTCACCAACGCAGCAGCCAAACTTTTTTCATTTTAATCGTTTTTTCTGGTTTAGGCAAATACCGAGAAAGAGGCTGTTTAACTATTTAGCTCGACAAGTCTGTTTAACCGCGTTCAGTTATCGGTTATAAACTTTGATAACTGATAACTGATAACTGATTAAGCGTCTCCTTCTAATTGCGATCGATACTCATTTGCAGAAAGCGTTTCATTAAGCGCGGTGTCGGGATCGCTTACTCGTATTTTTAAAAGCCATCCCTCGCCGTAGGGATCGTCTGCGATCGATTCTGGCGATTCGACCATTGCATCGTTTCGTTCGATTACTGTACCCGAAACTGGGGGATACAAATCTTCAACCGCTTTGACGGATTCGATCGAACCGAAGTTTGTACCAACTTCTATCGTATCGCCAACTTCAGGTAATTCTAGAAAGACAATATCGCCGAGTTGATCGACAGCAAAAGCACTAATCCCAATGGTGGCGATTTCGCCATCCAAACGGACATACTCGTGAGAGTCAAGATATCTGAGATCGTCTGGGTATTCTAAGTCCATTTTTTATCCTCAAATTCCGCAGCAAAGCTAAGTTTACAACGACTGTTGCCAACGATGATAAAGATCTATCAATAATGTTGCGGGAGTCCTTCGGCAGAAGCCGCAGGTTGGAGTTTAAGAAACTCAACGTTAAGATAGCTAGACTGCACCAAAAAATCTCAGATACCAGAAAAGATTTTGACTCTAAGCTAGCCCATCATCTAGTATCGCAAGCCGGAGCAATATTTGTAGAAGCTCTACCCAATGGGTTCAGCAGAACTTTAAGAGAGTTAAAACCTACGTACCCGCTAATTTAGTAACTCAAAACCCGAATCACCGTCCCCTCTTTGGGAATATCTGCGGGTCGCAAGCTCATCTTATTAGCACCTATTTTACGGACGTTCATGCCTTCTGTGAGTTTGAGAAACTCATCCACCCCAACCAAATCGCAAGCTGCTTTATCGGCGGCGGAGGTAAGATATTGCGTGGGAATGACGATTCTGGGATTGAGAGCGTCGATCGCTTGTTTGGCTTCTTCGGGGTTATATGCCTTGGGGCCGCCGCCGACGGGAACCAATGCTAAATCGGGGCTACCGAGTAAGATTTTCTGTTCGATTTCTATGGGAGCCGCCGCGCCGCCCATATGTAAAACCCTTATCCCGCCTTGATTCCAACGCCAAGCCACATTCATGCCAAAACGCCGTCCTCCCTCGCGATCGTGGGCAATGCTAACCCCTTGAAAGCGGATGCCGCCAATCTCGTAAACGCCTGGTTCAAAAAGAACTTTGGGATTCCCTGGCAAGCCTTCAGCCGCCCCTTCGTCCCAGAGTTGGCTGCTGATGAGAACGAGATCGGCTTCTACCTTGGGAGGGCGGTATCCAGCCGTACAGCCAATCGTCCGAAAAGGATTGACCAAAATCCGCATTCCGCTTCCGGTAAATAAGAAGCAAGTGTGTCCTAAATATTGGACACCTAGAGAACCGCCACTTTGTGCCGTTGCGCGATCGCTTCCCCACCCCGCCATCCAAGTCGTCCCGCCTGCTGCTAGCAAGCTTGCTCCAGCATAACGAATTAACTGTCGCCGTCTCATTAATAATTTGTCCTCTGTCACTTCGATTTTGGATATTGGATTTTTTGGATTTTGTAGAGACGTTGCATTGCAACGTCTCTACGAACTTTGAACTATTAATTACTGGTTTCTACTTTCTCGACATTTCCCGCTTTAATCCAGCCTTCGAGCGTCCCTTCTGCAAGGCGAATTTTCTGCCATTGTTTGTCTTCGCTTTCTTGGAGAACGATCAGTTCTTGATTATAGTCTACTCCTGCGATGCGTTCGGCTTCGCGACCGGGTTCGGTACGCACGCTTAAGCCCTCAGCCCAAGTGACTCGCGCTTTGTAAGCACCAGGCGGTAAGTTTTCTGGTGGCTTTTCGGGTTCTGGCGAGGCAGCGGCTACGGGAGTTGCTTGAGGCGTTGAAGGTTTTTGAGCGGTTTTAGGCGTTTCTTCCTTCTTTTCCTCCGCAAACATAGGTTTGGGAGGATTGGCGTTCATCTTAGCGAAGAAAACATAGGCAACCGCAGCCGTTCCTCCCGCTAGAATAGCAAGACCGAGGATAAACCCGATAATAAATTGAACAATGTTTGATACGCGCTTCACGATCGCTCACTCCAAAATTTAATTATTAATTTGTCCCTGGATGCGATGGTTTAAACGACCGGAACGAGAAGCCAGACGAGCTTTTCCCGCATCCGCCCAGTTTTGTAGAAACTGAATTTGTTCTTGTGCCGTCCGTGCCAAGGGAATAATCTGGCTGGCAGATTCTAGAATATCATCGGTGGTAAAGTCTCGATTTTGAGAGAAACCGATGTGCATGGCTTCGATCAGAGTTTGTTCGATTTCTGCGCCAGAAAAATCAGGCGTTTCATAAGCCAGTCGTTTGATATCGTAATTTTTAACATTGTGCGGGCGCAGCCGAGATACATGGACGCTAAAAATGGCTTCTCGTTCCTCTTGGGTGGGCAAACCGACAAAAAAGATTTCGTCAAAGCGTCCTTTGCGCAGCATTTCTGGGGGTAAAGCTTGAATATTATTTGCCGTCGCCACCACAAATACGGGCGATTTCTTCTCGGCTAACCAGTTGATAAACGTGCCAAAAACGCGACTCGTCGTTCCGCCATCGCCTCTTCCCTCCACGCCAGCAAAGGCTTTATCGATTTCGTCGATCCAAAGAACGCAAGGAGCGAGGGCTTCTGCTAAACTTATCATCTGTCGGGTGCGAGATTCCGATTCTCCTACTAATCCCCCAAATAGACGACCGACATCGAGACGAAGTAGGGGTAAGTGCCAGTGATGGGAGATGGCTTTTGCCGTTAGCGATTTGCCCGTTCCTTGAATGCCGACCAGCAGCAAACCCCTCGGATAGGGCAATCCGTAGCTTCTGGCGCGATCGCTAAATGCCCCGCCCCGTCTTAATAACCAGTCTTTTAAGCTATCCAATCCCCCGATATCGGCGATTTGTTCGGTGGCGGGATAGAAGTCTAAAATTTGCGTTTGTCGAATCGATTGACGTTTCTCTTCTAGAATAAGTTCGACATCTTCGGCTTCGATATTGCCTCGACTGGCAATACAGCGAGTGAGGACGCGACGAATCCTTTCTAAGGATAATCCTTGGGAGGAACGAACTAATTCATCTAGCAACTTATCGGAAAGCGATTGTCCGATGGAAATGAGTAGGCGTTGAATTTCAGAACGAATTTCGCTTCCATTAGGCAGGGGAAAATCGACAACGGTAAAGACTTCGGTTAATTCTGCGGGAATCTCCAATTGAGGAGAGACGATAACTAAGTTTTTGGGTTGTGACTTTAATTTTCGGGCTAAATTGCGGAGTTTGCGAGAAATAGAAACATCTTCTAAAAAACGATGAAAATCACGGAAAATAAAAACCCCTCCGACATTTGAAGGCAATTGTTCGATAAATTCTAGAGCTTGTAGGGGATTGCGCCGTCCGACTCCTTCATTATTGGGATTGTCTTGATAGCCATCGACAAAATCCCAAATGTAGATAGAACGATTGCCGATTTGTTTGGCGCAAGACGCGATCGCGGCTTCGACTCGTTCTTCTTCGGGCGTGGGAATGTAAATTAGAGGATAGCAAGCTCTAAGTAGTAATTCAAACTCTTCACTAAAGCTCATTTTTTATTATTTTGTTATGAGTAATACGGGCAATCGCTGTTTACTGTGTATTATCACTTATCTTATCGACGAAAGTTTGATTTTTAAAAGAAAGCGTTTATTCAGGAAATCGCTTTAATTTTCCATAAAAAATGCGATCGACAAGCACAAATACTACAGATAGTCATTTGCGAGATTGATAAGGAAGTAGTTATCATTTTTCCAACAATCATCAAGCTCAGCTTATGGAATTTTTGTCTAACACCGTCGTGCTGTCGCGAATGCAGTTTGCACTAACTGCTATATTCCATATGCTTTGGCCGATATTAACGACAGGCATGGGAATTTATCTCGTTATCGCCGAGGGACTGTGGTTAAAAACCCGCAATTGCGATTATTACTACCATGCCCGTTTTTGGTCGAAACTTTATATCCTTAACTTCGGTATCGGTGTTGCGACGGGGATTCCGATGGAATTTCAGTTTGGGACTAACTGGGCACCATTTTCTGAAGCCGTTGGCAACTTTTTTGGCAGCCTGATGGGGTTTGAAGCGACCTGGGCGTTTATGCTCGAAGCGGCATCTTTGGGCATTATGGTGTTTGGATGGGAACGAGTCAATCCAACGATCCATTATATTTCTACGATTTTGGTCGCCTTCGGTGCCAATTTGTCAACCTTTTGGATTTTAACGGCAAATTCCTGGATGCAAACGCCAGCAGGCGGGAAATTAATCGAAGGCAAGTTTATTATCAGCGACTATTTTCAGGCGATTTTCAATCCATTCATGGAAATTAGCGTACTGCATATGTTTTTTGCCACGCTGGAAACGTCTTTGTTTGTGATTGGTGGGATTAGCGCCTGGTACATTCTCAATCAACGCCATCAAGCCTTCTTTTCCAAGTCTTTAAAAATTGTTTTAGCGGCTGCGATCGCAGTTGCCCCATTACAAATTTACATCGGACATTTAAGTGCCGAACAAGTTTATCATTATCAACCCACCAAACTTGCTGCAATGGAAGCGCAGTGGGAAACAACCCCAGCAGGACAATCGGCAGATTGGAGCCTCGTCGCATTACCCAACGATAAAGAGGAAAAAAATGAATGGGAAATCGCCATTCCTAATGGATTGGGATATATTTTGGAACTTAAGAAGAATCTCTCCGAACCCGTCTTAGGATTGAAAGAATGGCAACCGAGCGATCGCCCTCATTTGGTAGGGTTAATCTATTATTCTTTTAGGATTATGGTTGCGATCGGTTTCTTTTTAGCGGGACTGATGCTTTGGAGTACGCTGGCGTGGCTATTCGGTAAACTTTCCCCAGAAAAAATTCCCCAGCAACGTTGGCTAATGCGCGCTTGGATATTCGCCGCTCCCTTGGGCTACATTGCTGTAGATTCGGGTTGGATTGTGCGCTGTGTCGGACGACAGCCGTGGACGGTTTACAATCAACTTCGTACCGTCGATTCTGCCTCTCATCTACCTCCTAGCAACGTCTTAACCACCTTAATTGGCTTTACATTGGTTTATTTTCTATTGTTAGTTGCTGCCTTATACTTTGGTAGCCGCATTATCCGTAAAGGTCCAAATTTAGCGCTACCAATACCAGGTGTTGAAACTCAACCCGCATTGATTACTACTCCTGCGGAGTTTGTTCCAGATGAGCGTCCCGTAGAAACACAACAATAAAATTTATATGGAAACGCTTAAATATTTTCTTCCGCAAGTATGGTTTGGCATCTTAGCCCTTTTCCTTTTTCTCTACGTCATGCTCGATGGGTTTGACTTGGGAGTGGGGATTTTGTCTGTCACCTCTTCTGATGAGGAACGCCGGGGCATTTTAATGACCAGCTTGAGTAACATTTGGGATGCTAACGAAACCTGGTTAGTTCTCATGGGAGGCAGTCTATTTGGCGCGTTTCCCCTCGCCTACGCCACAATTCTCAACGCTCTCTACATTCCAATTAGCATGATGCTTTTTGGGTTTATTTTTCGTGCTGTCGCTTTTGAGTTTCGCGAACACGCTACACGAAAATTCTTCTGGAATTATGCTTTCGGCGCGGGAAGTTTTTTGGCGGCACTCGGTCAAGGATTCGCCCTCGGTGCGGTACTATCAGGCATTAAAGTGGATGAAGCCGGCCATTTCATTGGCAGCACTTGGGACTGGTTAAGCTGGCAATCAGTGTTGACGGCGCTTACCTTAATCCAAGGTTACGTTCTGATTGGTTCTACTTACCTCATTTGGAAAACTTCAGGAGAATTACAAAAAACGCACTATACAACTGCCAAAATTGCAGCTTGGACAACGCTAGTGGGAGCAATTTTTATTACGCTGACAACTCCTATCTTCTATCAAAGCGTCAGAAGTCGTTTGTTCGACCGACCACTCGTTTATATTTTTGGCATTATTCCCATTCTTGGAATTATTTTAATCTCGCAACTTCTCACCAGTCTCAATAGCCAACAAGAAAGAGCGCCTTTCGTCTGGACAATTCTTATTTTCGTGCTGACGTTTATTGGGTTAGCGTTGGTTGTTTTCCCATACATTATTCCCCCAACGATTACCATTTATGAAGCAGGGGCAGATTTAAGCGCACTAGTCTTTATGTTGATTTTTGTCGGCTTTCTTATCCCCGTGATGTTGTTTTACAACCTCTATCAATATGTCGTGTTTCGGGGGAAAGTTGCTGGTGGTAGTTATGGAGAGTAATAAGATATTAGATACTAATACTAAGAATATTCTCCCTCCTTTGGTAGATTTTGTGAAAGTAAAGGTAAAGATATGCTTCAAATGAACCTTTTAATATTCGGCGCGTTGTTTGGAGTTAGTTTAAGCAAGATCGCAAACATAAAAAGGTTATTTTAAGTGCGTCAATACGAATTCGCAACTAATTCTTAGTGTTGGCTCGTACCCACTATTGATTTAAAACTACCCTTCTCGCTTGTATTGTGGTGAGGGCTTGTACCTATTAATTACGAATTACGAATTAAGAATTATTTTAAAGCCTGTGTTTCAGTACCTGCCACCGCTTAACGAACATAACCTTCCCTATCCCGATACGATACATCCGATCGTCGTGCATTTTGTCATTGCGATGGTATTATTTGCTGTTTTGTGCGATGCGATCGCTTACTTTACTAGAAATTCGCGTCTTTATGAAGTAAGTTGGTGGAATTTAGCGTTTGCTACGGTTTCCATCGTCATTGCCATTATTTTTGGACAAATTGAAGCAGGTTTAGCAGAACCCTATGAAGCAGCCGTTTCGACGCTCGATCTCCATTCCTTGTTAGGGTGGTCGCTAGGTGGTTTTTTAGCGGTTGTGACTGGATGGCGATACGTTATTCGTCTCAAAGATAATTCCCAGTTGCCAGTTCCTTACTTAGTCGCGAGCGTGGTGTTAGTCGGACTTGTTCTCGTTCAGAGCTACTTAGGTAGTGTATTGGTATGGGTTTATGGATTGCATAGTATCCCAGTCGTGGAGGCAACTAAAGCGGGAGGATTGATATGAATCCAGACTTGCTCGACCAGCTAGGAGGGCGCATTGGCGCTAATGGATTGCCTTATATAATTCCCCTACATCCCAATTTTGTTCATCTTACTTTGGGCTTATTTATTGTTGCGATCGCGTTCGATATTGTAGCAACGCTCTTTCCTTTTGAAAAACCCATTTTCAAGTACCTGGCAATTCCCGCCACTCGCTCTAGTTTGTTTGATGTCGGTTGGTACAATATGCTAAGTGCGGGGGTTATTACATTTATTACCGTTGCTACAGGTTTTTTCGAGATGTTTCTCGCCATCCCGCTAGCAGATGTCAAAAGTGCTTGGGGATTTCAGGCGCTCGACACTATGATTTTGCATGGTATCGGGGGCATAATCTTGCTGACGCTTATTGTTGCTATGACAGTTTGGCGTGGCTTTCAGCGCTATGTTTGGCGCAAGGATATGGCCAGGCAAGTTCAGTGGAGCTATTTAGGAGCAGGTCTGGGTATTTTCGTGTTGATGTTCCTACAAGGCACTCTCGGCGCTCATCTTGGCGGTGAGTTTGGCATTCATGTCACGGCAGACCAGCTAATCCATCTAGGCGAAAACCCCAATCAGCAGTTATGAACAGAGGCAATAGGAAGACAAGGGAGACTTGGGGGACAAGGAGGACAAGGGAGTGTGGGGATAAATTAGTGAACTTTCGACTTCCGACTTCCCGAATGGCTTCTGACTTCCAATCCCATCATTTCATTGATTTAAAAAACGCCGTAGGAACAGAAAAATAACGTCAAGAAACGATGAAAATCCGTGCAATTTTAACACTTTCGGTTTTAGCCGTCCTGCTAGGGTTTTTTAGCTACTGGGTAGCACAACAGTCCTACTCTTGGTTTCCCCCTCAAGCTGCTGCTGAGTCGAAGCTGTTTGACGATTTATTTAGTTTGTTCGTAGGATTGGGTATTTTTGTCTGGTTTGGCGTAACAATTCCACTGATTTACTCAGTCATATTTCATCGAGCCAGTAAGTACGATTTTAGCGACGGGCCAGCGATCGAAGGAAACACTACATTAGAAATTATTTGGACTGCCGTACCTATTGTATTGGTATTATCGCTAGCATTTGCCAGTTATAGAACCTACGACAAGATGGCAATACAAGGCCCTACCGAGCTAGTCCACTTGCACGTACCTAGTCTGATGGAATCTGCCTATGCAGCACCAGATAAAGCTCCCGTACAGACAACACCAATCGAACATATTGATGTAATCGCAAAACAGTGGGCATGGATATTTCATTATCCCGATCGCAATATTACCAGTACAGAACTTCACCTACCCGCCGAGCGTCGCATTCGCTTAACGTTGCGCTCCGAGGATGTCTTGCACGGGTTTTACGTGCCTGCTTTCCGTCTCAAGCAGGATGTCGTACCCAACCACGCGATCGATTTTGAATTTACTCCAATTCTCCCAGGCAAATATCGTTTGCGCGACTCCATGTATAGTGGCACTTACTTCTCGGCAAATCAAGCAGATGTGGTGGTGCAATCCTTAGAAGATTACGATCGCTGGTTGGCAGATGCCGCTAGCCAAACCCCTACAACGGCTTTCAATCAGGCTGCATTTGAATATGTTACTAAAAAAGACAAAGCGATCGGCGGCTGGGAAACGGTTGTACCCGCATCCCCTCCGGTTGTGAATTATGCCCCCAAACAAGAACCCACAAGCCCACCTGCCTGATGTATCCATGTAATCGATCATGACTAAAATCTCATTTGAGACGAATCCTAGTATTAGCGCTCAGCCCTATCCAGGTGCGCCCGATAACTGGAAGCGATTTTTTACTTTTAGTACCGACCATAAAGTTATTGGCATTCAATACATCGTCACCTCATTTTTCTTTTTTCTAGTGGGCGGTTTGTTTGCCATGATTATGCGAGGCGAACTCATTACCCCCGATGCCGATTTAATCGATCGCACGGTTTATAATGCTCTGTTCACCATGCACGGCTCGGTAATGCTATTCTTTTGGACGTTTCCAGTTTTGGTGGGATTGGGGAACTATCTCGTTCCCTTGATGATTGGGGCGCGAGACATGGCATTTCCGCGACTGAATGCGATTTCCTTTTGGATGATTCCAATCGCGGGCATTCTCATGCTCTCCAGCTTTTTAGTACCGAGCGGCCCAGCACAGGCGGGTTGGTGGTCGTATCCGCCCGTGAGCCTTCAAAATCCCACAGGAAACTTAATTAATGGGCAATTTCTCTGGATTTTATCCGTTGCTACTTCTGGGATATCGTCAATTATGGGCGCGGTGAATTTTGTCACCACCATTTTTAAGATGCGAGCGCCTGGAATGACTTGGTTTAGAACGCCTGCTTTTGTCTGGTCGGTGCTAGCCGCTCAATTGATTCAGCTTTATGGATTGCCTGCCCTCACTGCTGGGGCAGTGATGCTGTTATTCGATCTCTCAGTTGGGACGAGTTTCTTTACGCCCGAACGGGGTGGTAATCCAATTTTATACGAGCATTTCTTCTGGTTTTACTCGCATCCTGCGGTTTATGTCATGGTATTGCCTGTATTTGGTGTTTTTTCAGAGCTATTACCCGTTCATGCTCGCAAACCGTTATTTGGTTATAGAGTTATTGCAGTTTCCTCAATTTTAATCACGATTATTAGCGGTTTAGTCTGGGTACACCACATGTATGCCAGTGCTACTCCGGGCTGGATGCGAATGCTGTTTATGGTATCCACGATGCTCGTCTCCGTACCGACTGGCATTAAGGTGTTCGGTTGGGTCGCTACAATTTGGGGAGGCAAGATTCGGCTCACAACTCCCATGCTGTTTGCTTTGGGCGGACTCGTTAACTGGGTATTTGCAGGGATAACGGGTATCTTTCTCGGTTCGGTTCCCTTAGATATTCACGTCAACAATACCTATTTTGTCGTCGGTCATTTTCATTATGTTCTGTATGGAACGATCGTGTTTGGCATTTATGGGGCTATTTATCACTGGTTCCCGAAAATGACGGGACGCATGTATTACGAAGGTTTAGGACAACTCCACTTTGTTCTAACTTTCATCGGCACGGCTTTAATCTTTCTTCCCATGCACCCATTAGGACTAATGGGAATGCCTCGTCGAGTTGCTTCTTACGATCCTGAATTTGTTTACTGGAATGTAGTCGCAAGTATCGGGGGTTTCCTTTTGGGCGTGTCTGTAATACCGTTTATTCTCAACATGGTTAGTTCTTGGATTCGCGGTGAAAATGCGGGGAACAATCCCTGGCGGGCGATCGGACTTGAATGGTTAACGACATCTCCTCCACCTGTCGAAAACTTTGAAGAAATTCCAACTGTTATTTCCCGTCCCTATGGCTATGGTAAAAACGAACCCTTAATTGCTACCACGGATCGCCAAAAACTCACCCAAACTGTTGATGAATAAGCAATAGGCAATAGGAAGTGTGAGGAGACAAGGATGATAAGGAAAATTTTTGAAGAGTCAATCCAAAATCCAAAATCTAAAATCCAAAATCGAAATGACAGCAGAAAGAGCGATCGCCAACGAAACTGAAGCCCTGGTTCGAGAAGAGCAAGCACATGAAGCCGCAGAAAATAGTAAGTTTGGCTTCATTGTCTTTCTTCTGTCCGAAAGCGTTATTTTTATCAGTTTCTTTACAGGATACTTCCTTTACAAAACAACGGTAGTAGATTGGTATCCACCAGGGGTTACGGGGTTAGAAACAAAAGACCCAGCCATCAACACAGTTGTTCTCGTTTCCAGTAGTTTTGTAATTTATGTAGCAGAACGATATTTACACGACAAAAAACTGTGGGGCTTTCGTTTGTTTCTTCTGGCGACGATGGCAATGGGCGGATATTTTCTTTATGGACAAGCGATCGAGTGGCGCAGTTTGCCTTTTGGCTTCACCACAGGTTTATTCGGCAGCTTGTTCTACTTGCTGACGGGATTTCACGGTCTGCACGTTTTTACAGGCATTCTCCTTCAAGCATCTATGCTAGTTCGCTCGTTCGTTCCAGGAAACTATGACAGTGGCTTTTTCGGCGTAGAAGCCACTTCGCTATTCTGGCACTTTGTCGATGTTATTTGGATTATTCTATTCGTGCTGATCTACGTTTGGCAGTAATTCAGTTATCAGTTATCAGTTATCAGTGAAGAAAGGCAGAGGGCATTATGCAGTCGAAGGCGAGAATTTTTGAACTTTGAACTTTGAACTTTGAACTTTGTATTGCTATGATTATTGACGATCGCAACTACGATGTAATTATTATTGGCACGGGTGCGGGTGGTGGTACGCTTGCCCGTAAACTTGCTCCCACTGGGAAAAAAATTCTAGTTCTAGAAAGGGGAGAATATCAAGCAAAAGAAAGTTCCGAATTAGAAGATGTCGAAGTTTTTAAAAAAGAGCAGTTTCATCCTATAGAACAGTGGTTTGACAACGTAGGAGAACCCTTTCAACCCCAAACTAATTATGCCGTTGGTGGCAATACTAAAATCTACTACGGCATTTTAACTAGAATGCGAGAACGAGACTTCGAGGAAGTGCGACATCAAGACGGTATTTCTCCTGCTTGGCCCTTAAAATATCGAGACTTTGAACCCTACTATACCGAAGCGGAGAAACTCTATCAAGTTCATGGCAAATTAGGCGAAGATCCCACCGAACCCCATCATAGTGAGTCCTATCCCTTCCCAGAAGTCGATCGCGACCCTCAGATCCAAGCGATCGCAGATACGCTTTCCCAATTAGGATACCATCCCAGTCACTTACCGCTAGGCTTAGGCGATTCGGGCAGAACCGATGCAGAAGATACGGGTATTACACCCGCCCTTCAATCCGATAACATTACTTTAAAAACCTCTGCTAAAGTTGTCTGTCTCCACACCAACCCATCGGGAACTGAAATTAAAGCCGTTCAAGCAAAAGTCGGAGAAAGATCTTATCTGTTCTTTGGAAATATTGTCGTCCTTGCCTGTGGTGCGATTAACTCCGCCGCCTTACTCTTACACTCGGCTAATGAAACTCATCCCAATGGTATCGCTAATCGATCCGGCTTAGTCGGGCGTAATTTAATGAAACAACAGTTGTCTGTTGTCGTTCAATTAACTTCCTCGGTCAATTCTGGCTTATTTCCCCGCACCGTTGGACTCAATGATTTTTACTGGGGAGATAAAGACTTTCCTTACCCGCTAGGTCACATTCAAAACGCGGGCGGTCTTTTGCAAGATGTCATTTTCTCAGAAGCGCCACCAATTCTATCGGGTTTAGCAAGACTGCTTCCAGGATTTAGTTTACGCCAGTTGGCAACGCGATCGCTCGGTTGGTGGCTGCAAACTGAAGATTTGCCCAATCTTGACAATCGCGTCCGCTTTGTCGGAGATAAGTTGCGGGTTGAGTATACACCCAACAACCTTGAAGCACACGATCGCTTGGTTTATCGTTGGTTTGATGTCTTAAAAGGGGTAGAAGCGAAACAGACGGCTATTTTTAATCGAGGCGGAACTCGTCCTCGAAGCGATATGCCCCTTTCTGTTGTAGCCCATCAATGCGGCACTTGCCGTTTTGGAGAAGATCCCACAACTTCGGTTTTGAACCTCAATTGTCAGACTCATGATGTCGATAATCTTTATGTCGTGGATAGTAGTTTCTTTCCTTCTAGTGCTAGCGTCAGTCCCGCACTAACCGTAATTGCGAATGCTTTGCGAGTTGGCGATAGTATTATTGGGCGTTTGGGTTAATAGGGCGAACTTTTTGTCTACAAACTTTTTTAATCTAGATTTTTCTGCCTTTTTCTCTTAAACGCTGTTTGAGTTCTTCGCTAGCAAATAACCCCGAAATTTCACGATGAACTCTTTCTATTTTGTAATCGTGGCTTGGCAGGGTGAAACAAGCTTCTAAATACTGTTGTTTGATGGTTAAAATTAGATCGTCTTGCATAAAAGTTAGTAATTTTACTGAATAAGTGAGTTGTTAATTATCAACTTACAGTGACTCAATGCTCGTGTCTTCAGTGTTATTGCTGAAAAAATACTTACGCGCTACTAAACAGCTATGTATTTTCACTGAGAACTTAATAATTGAGCCAACAATGTAGTTATTATCGGAAACTCAGATTGAAGAATCGATCTGATTATCGAAGAGAAACATTAGAACATTTCATGGCAAATTTAATCGATCATTAATTATAGTTAATAGCAAAACAAATCTTAATGTATCTTTCGCTAGGCTTATGTTTGCACTTGTATTTCTCTACTTTTAAGCAAATTCTCTCTATAACCAAAGATGGAGAGCGAAAAAGCAAGTCTTAACAGTTATCAGCGATTAGAGTTCAAAGTTCAAAAATAAATATTCTCCCTGGTCACTGGTCACTGGTCACTGATAACTATTTAAGCTGGTCACTGAAAAGCGCGATCGCGGTTTCTCTTCGAGAGCGAACTTGGCAAACGAGAGTGTATATCTTTAAAAGCATTGTTCGTTTTCTTGTAAAAACAAATTTAGTTTTCATCCAACGATTAACTGGCAAGTTGTCTGCAAATTTAATTTAACGAGTCTGCCTTGTAAAACAATTACCAATGTTAGTAAAGCAAACGTAATTAATAACAATAAAATTACTATTCGTTCGAGTGCGATCGCTTTTTAGAAAAAAGATTATTTGAAACAATCGATTAAAGTAGATAAAATATCTAAACTCTGAGTTATCCAAACTATGAATAGCTAGTTCTGGGGAACTGAGCGACCGCTCGTGCGTGGCAAAATGATTAAGTACGAACCTAGGTAAAAAGTTAATTTTTAGGGATTGAAAAAGGAGATAAATTTAAGAATAAATAGCCTTGAGAAATTTTTACAACACGACTGTCTCTATCGACATTAATATTTATATAGAGTTATGTATAAAACTCCCTCCATCAAGCAGCTTGGAACGGTTTTACAACAAGCCGATTTAGTTTCATCCACACAGGTTAAAATTGCTCTGCAAGAACAAAGTCAATCCAGAGATAAGCGAATTGGGGAGATTTTGGCACGACGGGGATGGCTAAAACAAGAAACAGCCGATTTTTTTGCAGAACAATGGCCGAACTTATTGAGCCATCGCGTGAGACAACCGCTCGGTCAATATCTTAAAAAAGCTGCTTTGTTAAGCGATCGCCAGGTAGAGACACTATTATTAGAGCAAAAACAGACAAATCTTAGATTTGGAGAGTTGGCAGTCAAAAGAGGGTGGCTCAAGCCAACTACCATCGATTTTTTCTTAAATTATTTGGGTTTTAACGATCTTTATCCTCAAAACTCAACTATTGCCGCTGAATCAGAGATTTTCGAGTCCAACGATTCACTCAAGAGCATACGGCAAGGGATTCTGGAAAATCAACATTGCGAACCGTTTCGACTGCTGAAGTTGTATCGACAAATTTTACGTCACAAAGCGATCGCAGATTACAAAACCCCCGAATTAATAGAACTAACAAATTTAGATTTGTTAGTTAAAAAAGGCGATCGCTTAATTGCCAATCCTATTTACGAGAAAACATTTAACCTCGATTGGGTTGAGGAAGAATTAGCGCGCCTGCGACCTTTTAATGAAATTAGAATTAAACTATTTAAGCTAGAAACTAAAGCCAGTTCTCCCTACAGCGTCCTTGAAGAAATCTTGTTCTGGACGGGCGAACAATTCTATCTGACCCAAAAACTGTGCCAACTAATTTCTGAGTCAGAGGTGTTTATAGCCGCTGGCAAAGAAGCCATGCGAGTCGAGCAAATCGTACAAAAGAACTTAATCGAAAACTGGGAAATGCAAGCGGCGGCAGAACCCTTGCGAATAATGGAACAGCAACTTTTAGAGAACCAACAGTGCGATCCACTAAGCTTACTGAAGCTTTATCGACAGATTTTGCTAAAACAGACAGTATTAAGCGATGATAGCGCCCAACAAACAGAATTGTTAAATTTGGGTTTGATAGTTCAACCAGGAGAAACCTTAAGCGTTGCCAACCGCATCTACGAAAAGGTTTTTAATCTCGCTTGGGTAGAGAAAAAATTATTGCTATTGCATCCGTGGAACGAGCAACTTTGGTTATATAAATTAGATCCAAAAGCCAGTTCTCCTTACAGCCTCCTCGAAGAAATCTTGTTTTGGACGGGCGGACAATTCGACCTGACTCAAAAACTGTGCCATCTGGTTTCTAAGTCAGATACGTTTATTGCGGCGGGCGAAGAAGCGATGCGAGTCAGGCAAATTATACAAGATAATTTAATTGACAACTGGGAAGCGCCAGCAGCCGAACCATTGCGCGTACTGCGGCAGCAACTTTTAGAAAATCGACAGTGCAACCCATTAAGTTTGCTGAAGCTTTATCGAAAGATTTTGCAGCAGCAGCCAATTTCAACGAGCGATCGCATCCAACAAGTAGAATTGTTAAATTTGGGGTTAATCGTCTCTCAAGGAGAAGACTTAAGTGTTGCTAACCCCATTTACGAGATGATTTTTAATCTTGCTTGGGTAGAAAAAGAACTAGTGTCTTTGCATCCGTGGAACGAAGCCCTGCAATTGTTCAAATTAGAAGAAAAAGCGAGTTCTCCCTACAATGTCCTCAATGAAATTCTTGCTTGGACGGGCGGACAATTAACGCTAACTCAAACGCTCTTTAACCTGGTAGTTGAGTCGCCATCTTATATCCAAGCAGGCATTGAGGCGATGCGAGTCGAGCAAATCGTCAAAGAAAACTTGATAAACAACTGGGAGACTCAACCAGCAGCCGAGTCTTTGCGCGTACTACAACAGCAACTTTTAGAAAATCAACAGTGCGATTCATTAAGCTTGCTGAAGCTATATCGACAAATTTTACGACAGGGAGATATTACCGCTGACGATAGCCCAGAACAAAGGGAATTGTTAAATTTAGGTTTGATAGTCGTCAGGGGCGATCGCGTTACAGTTTCTAATCGCATTTACGAGACAGTTTTTAATCGGAGTTGGGTAACTCAAGATTTAGAACAAAGATTACAACAATCGCTTGTGGAGTCAACTGTCGAGCGTCCTTTAGATAACGCGGCTTCCGTCATTCCTACTGCTAAGAGAACGAGAAAGAAAAAAGCTTCTCGATCTGCGGGGACATTTGTAAGTCCTATTTTATTTGGACTCGGAATCGCAGGTACGATCGTTTTTGGAGTTTCAATTTATAATTTTTTAATGGCAAGAGCGCTTTTTGAACAAGGCAACATTCTTTTTAACGAAGGAAAAAATCAAGAGGCGATCGCTACCTATGACGACCTTCTCAAGCACGATAGCAATTACTATCAAGCTTGGACAAATCGCGGTTATGCGCTAGCTAGATTGAGAGATTACGAAAAAATGCTCGAATCGTGCAAAACAGCAACTATTATCGAGCCAAAAGCCATTTATGCCTGGAATTGTCAAGGAGAGGCACTGCATAATCTTAAGCGATACGACGAAGCGATCGCAGCTTTTGATAAAGGAATGGCTCTCGATTCGCACAACCCAGTTTTCTCGATTAATAAAACCGAATCGTTGCTAAAACTCGGAAATATTAATGAAGCACTCGATGCAATTGACCGGGCGATCGAACTGCTCAAACAAAACAACAAATCAGACGGACAAGAACTTGTTAGCCGAGAGCTATCAGTAGCTTTCAATTCTAAAGCCAAAATTCTCTTGCAACAAGAAGAGCATGAAGAAGCGCTCAATGCTTACGATAGCGCGTTAAGTTACGCTCCCAATTATTTTGCCGCCTCGCAAGGACGGGGAGTCGCACTGCGCAAACTCAGACGCTACGATGAAGCGATCGCCCAATTTAATCAACTGCTAGACGTTCCCAAACAAACCGACGACCAAAAAGCAGAAACCTTATATTATCTTGGCTTAACTCTTAACAATTTGGATCGAACTCAAGAGGCGATCGCGGCTTTTGACGAAGCACTCAATCTCAAACCCAATTATCAACAAGCAATAGAAGCCAGACAAAGGATTGTTGGCTATTAATAGGCTTCTTGCTCTTATATTATCCGATCGCGTTCGTGGAGGGGTTGAGCGCCGCCATTATAACTAAACCAATGAATCGATTTGTTGGGTAAAACTAACCGAACGGTTTCGCCATCCAAATTCTGTTCGGCGCTGAGTAAGGCGCGCATTGTTGAATCCGTTCCTTTTACTCTTACGTTAATGAGTTTTTCTTTGCCCAATTCTTCAACTAAATACACTCGACCTTCGATAGTTTGAGCGTCGGTTTCTGGAGTCAGACGAATATCTTCAGGACGAATTCCCATGACGATTTGTGCTGGCATTTTTGAAAAATTTGGCATTTTTATGCTATAATCTCCCAAAATTGCCGTATTATTTTCACAATTAAGCTCTAGCAAATTCATGCGCGGACTGCCGACAAAACCCGCGACAAATTGATTGGCGGGATGGGTATAAATTCGATGCGGCGGATCGAGTTGTTGTACCAAACCGTCATAAAGAACAGCTACTTGAGAGGATAAGGTCATCGCTTCAGTTTGGTCGTGAGTTACGTAGACAACAGGTTTTTGTTGGTCTTTAAAGATTTGTTTGAGGTCGGAACGCACTTGTTCGCGCAACAAAGCATCGAGATTGCTTAACGGTTCGTCTAACAAAAAGACATCGGGTTCGCGTACTAAAGATCTTGCTAAAGCTACCCTCTGTCGCTGTCCGCCAGATAATTGACTCGGTTTGCGATCGAGTAATTCTTGCAATCCTAATTTATCAGCTACGGCTTGAGTGCGATCGCTAATTTGAGCCGATGGCATTTTGCGAAGTTTTAAGGCTGTTGCAATATTATCTCGAACGCTCATGTGAGGATAGAGCGCATAACTTTGAAATACCATAGCAATATTGCGATCGCCCGGTGCAATTTTATTCACCGTTTTTCCGCCAATAATGACCCGTCCCTGTGTCGGTTGTTCTAAACCTGCAATCAACCGCAACAAAGTTGATTTACCGCATCCCGAAGGGCCTAGTAAGGTGAGAAATTCCCCATCCTCCACTTCCAGACTAATATCTTTTACTGGAACGACGCGATCGGTATATTGCTTGCGTAAATTTTCGATTTCTAATTTAGCCATCTATTCAGTTATCAGTAATTGTAGGGGCGCATGGCGTGCGCCCAGACAGTTATCAGCGATTGGGAAATAGGCAACAGGCAATAAGGAATAGGGAATAAGATTTATGTATACTTTCATTACTTGTTTTCTTTGTTTCTCCTACTTCTCAAACTTTCCAGGGCGCACGCCATGCGCCCCTACAAAATCTTGTTTCAACGCAAAAAATCTTTAACAATCCTGGTAATTCTTTGAGAGGCTTTTCCATCGCCAAAAGGATTAATGGCATTTGCCATCTTTTGATACGCTTGGGCGTTACTTAATAACTCGCTAGCTTCGGTAGCAATACTCGTCGGTTGGGTTCCGATTAATTTTGCCGTTCCTGCTTCGACGGCTTCTGGTCGTTCGGTGGTTTCTCTCAACACTAATACGGGTTTGCCTAAACTGGGAGCTTCTTCTTGTATTCCGCCAGAATCGGTTAACAGTAAATAACACCGTTGAATCGCTCCTACTAATTGAGCATAATCTAACGGTTCTGTCAAGAAAACTCTTGGATGATTACCTAAAGCCTTTTGAATGGGTTCTCGCACGGTAGGATTGCGATGGAGAGGAAGCAGCAAAGCAGTATCGGGAAACTTATCTAAGATGAGTTGAAATCCTTCAATAATATCTTTAAGGGGTTCTCCCCAATTTTCCCGTCGATGTACGGTTGATAGCAGTACGCGATATTTATCCCACTCCAAACCAGGGATGGGACATTCGGGATGGCGATCGGCTACTGTTAATAAGGCATCGATTACGGTATTGCCTGTTAAGTGGATTTTTCCCGTTACGCCGGAACGTTGCACATTCTCAAACGCCTTTTGGGTAGGGGCGAAATGTAGTTGCGTCAGTTGAGAAATAAGACGGCGATTGATTTCTTCTGGGTAGGGATTGTAGATATTATCGGTTCGCAATCCCGCTTCGACGTGACCGACAGGAATCTTTTGATAAAATGCAGCCAACGCCGCTGCAAAAGCAGTCGTTGTATCGCCTTGTACGATAACTAGTCGGGGAGCAATTTCCTCAAACAATCCCTCTAATCCTTGCAAACTTCGACAGGTAATCTCGGTTAAACTCTGTTTGGGTTGCATGATTTTTAAATCTTCATCAGCTTGCAACTCGAATAGTTGCATTACTTGGTCAACCATTTCTCGATGCTGTCCCGTCAGCACTACATGAGTTTTAAACTCTGGTAATTGCCGAAACTGTTGGATGACTGGGGCGAGTTTAATCGCTTCGGGACGGGTTCCTAGTGTAATGCAGATAGAGAAGGTTGATAAAGCCATGCGATTTCGGATGCGAGATTTCCTTGTCTATCTTAAGACGCAAATATGAAAAAACCCGGTTTGTACCGGGCTGCACTAACTTAGTTTTTTGAAACTTTCTGAGTCAGTTGCTCGAACTTTTATTCACTCAGATTGCAAGTAAGCGGACAAGAGGCATAAACAGAAGTATGGGAAGGATTTGCCTCGCCGTGCAGCCAACTTAACCAACTAACTTCATGGGGATGAATTCCCTTAGCCGTCAGGATTGCAGCGCCTACAAAGATTCCGACAACGTGTGCGCTAATGGCGCTGCCAGCAACTAGTAAAACTGCACTAATGGGTAAGATGGTTTGCAAAATCACCGATAACAAAGAGACAACCGCCGCTAATAGAACGACAATAGGAAATCCTACGACTATCATGCAAACCGTTAACGTGAAACTCCAGATTAAAAAGCTTTTTACTAATGTCAATACGTAGCTTCTTTCTAAGCCTTGTTTGCGAGCTAATTCCATTTTTTTATTCTCCAGAGCAAATACCAGTCATCTTCCATAACGGAAGAAAATATTAAAAATAAGTATAGATAAACTTTCGAGGAGAAGATTAAGCTTTTAAGATAACTTCACATTTATGAGAAAAATAACGGTTGTTTGTATCAAAATGTTGCAGACAAGTTCGAGCTTTACTATAAAAAAATAAGAAATATATCTTTATGTAGATGAAGAAAACATATTGAAATCCTCGATCCCCAATAGCTTTTTTTAGCAGTAACAATTCTTAAAATTAGCTGGGATTGTAGCGATCGATTCTTAATATTTTTCATAATTAACGGGATCGCATTAAAATAAATGGGTTATTTTTTAGAGCGCGTTTCAGTTTGAGCAATCGGGTTAATATATAATTTAAGTTTCGCCAATTCTTCTTAAATTGGAGTTAAAACATCGATATTGCTTGCAATTATGACTTCTGACGAGATGTATTAGAAAAACGCGATCGCTCGATCGGGCGATCGCAATTTTGGGGCTTCAGATTGCAAAAAGAGCCAATAGTGGTTAAGATGTTGCGATTCACATAGGACTCCAATAATCGGAGAATTCCTGAAACTTCTCTGAGATGTTGACAGCTTTCATGGATGGTTTCCTCGAAAATGGTCATCAATAACTTTAAAACGCTGTACTCAATCGCCTACTCAGGCTACCTCAAAGAACGATTCAAATAATACTCCGATCGCGGAAATAAATCGGTATTAATTGCTTGAGGCTGTCCATCTCTAACATGAGAATACATAGATACCCCAGCAGCTAATACATCTGTGCGAATTGCTTCTACATCAACGCCAGCTTTTGCCATAAAGTCTAAGACAGCAGGAGACTCCAACTTAGTTAATAACGCTTCGGGATCGAACTCAACAGGTCGATCGCTTCCTATCAAAATGCTTAGATCCACCGTCAAATCCAACTGAGTGACGAAAGGAAAAACATTGCGAAACGTTTGTTGTGCTTGAGATCCCACATTCCATTCGACAAAGAAACCTCCAGGCGCTAAACGCGATCGCACTTCTTGAAAAAACTCTTGCGAATAAAGCATTCCCGCACGCGATCGCCAGGGTTGAATAGCATCTGCTTCTATAATGTCAAACTTGCGCTCGCTCAGCACTAATTCTCTGCGTCCGTCGCCAATATCGATTTGATAGCGAGGATCTTGGAATAAATATTTAAGGGGTTTGCCGATTGGAGTAGTAGAATATTCCTTGAGGACTGGCAACTCAGCACCCATAATTTCAACGATCCGAATGCGCGTGGTAAGGGGATTTGCGCCGATAGTATGGGGCGTTCCTCCCGAACCCAGACCGATAATGGTTATTTGTGCTGGATTGGGATGAAGTAAGGCGGGAATCGTTCCTAATAGCGCGTGAACGTGCAGATAAGGAAAATTTGCCTGAGCTTGTCCGCTGGCGAATAAAGTACCATGTTGGTTAGTTTGGGCGATCGCGGCTACGCCCGTCGAATCTTCTGCAAGGATAAAGTAATCTTGAGGTTTAATACCGTGCAGAGATGCCCACAAACGAGTATTACTAGGAAAAAAGACAACTGTCGCGATTAAAATAAGCGCTAAGACACTAATAAACTTTGCCCTCATCCAATTGGGACGAATGGCAATAACAAATCCTAACCCTAATAACACTAGCAACCGCAACGATGTTGACGTTCCCAAGCGATCGAGTAGTATCAAACCCGTCACCAAACTGCCCGTAGTATTGCCCAGGATATTAGCAACTAAGATTAGACCAACTCGTCGTCCAATGGCGCGATCGTCGGTTTGAATGGCTTTTTGTACTAAAGGAAAATAAAATCCTAGCAAAAGATTCGGCAAGACTATCATCACCAGCGGTAAAACCAGATATTTAAATACCACTGCCGCAGTAATATTGTTAGGGTCTATGTAGCCGATGTCTTCTCGAAGATTGGGATGAGATTGCCAATAAAGACCGATTAGCCAGATGGCGATCGCAGAATAAGCAGCAACAATTCCTTGAATCGATAAAAATACCCGTCGCGGTCTGCGTATGAATCGGACGGCTTTTGCTCCCAGCATACTGCCAATAGCATTACTAATCAAAATAAAAGCTAACAGGTGAGCGTAAGTATAAGCATTCGATTGTAAAGCAATGTCTAAAACCCTAAACCAAATTATTTCCAAAGAAATTGCTGTAAAACCCGATAGAAAAACTAAAAAGCACCATTCGGTTACTGAAGGTGCTACAGATGGGTTATGGGAGGTAATTGTTGTATCTTGACGATCGCTTTTGTCAGTATGTCCGGCATAATCGCGTTTAAACTGGGAAGAACTCGCGATCGCGACCAAAGCGACGACTGCATTCAAAAACGCTCCTAAATAAACCGTTTTTTCGTATCCAAAAGAACCGACAATATACCATCCACCAACAAACGAACCCAGTCCCGATCCTAAAGTATTAATTCCGTAAAGCCAACCAATACGAGAAGCCGCTAATAAAGCACTGCGCCCCAATGCCTTAGATAATAAAGGTAACGATAATCCCATCAGGATAGTGGGAATTAACAAGCTAAGAAAAGCAATTAATAATGTTATTGCAGGCGATCGCGCTAGGTATCTCAACTCAAGAAAAAGTAAGTCATAGAAGAGAAAGCGACTAAAAACGGCAAAAACAGCGATTCCTAGATTGCAAAAGCCGTAAACTCGTACAATCTGACGATTGCTAAGGCGATCGCTCCATATTCCTCCTAATAAACTTCCTACTCCTAATCCTGCTAGATAGGCAGCAACTATAATAGTTACAGAACGCACGTCAGAGCCAGAAAACAACCCTAGCATTCGCTGCCATACCACTTGGTACAGAAGCGCAGTAAAGCCAGAAATAAAGAAGATGGCGAATAATGCGGGTTTTGCCCAAGAAATCTTAAATTTAGATTGGGGAGAGAGCATGGCTTTATTAAGCTATTAATCTTGCCAATTTTCCTAAAACTTGAATGAAGAAAACAGAAAAAGTTACCGAAAATAACATATTAAACTTTTTCCTTGTCAGCTATTACGCATTTAAATTAGATTGGCGATCGAGAAATAGGGAAATCAGTAAAGAGTGATTGTAGGGGCGCATGGCGTGCGCCCAAACAGTTATCAGTGATAAAGAGTTCAAAGTTTAGAATTCAATATACTTCAAAAGTCTCCCAAGTCTCCCAAGTCTCCCTTGTCCCCCTTGTCTACCCGGTCACTGGTCACTGGTCAAAATAATTACGAATTACGAACCGACGCGGACGTAATACCAATTTGCAAAAGTGATGAGAGACTTAAGAAAGAAAACTCAAGTCCCTAAAACTTATGACAGGAGTGCCAAAAATCGAAATAGTCGAATCCG
>JALOOL010000510.1 GCA_025454425.1 Hydrococcus sp. Prado102
ATTCGTGAATGTCGATTTTGTCATCCAAAACACCGTTTAGAGGCTTTCTTGCTTATTTGCTCCACTGATAACTGATAACTGATAACTGATAACTGATAACTGATAAAGGGGGAGAAAAGCATTGATAGGACAAGGGGCAGGCATTGCCATCATCGGAAGCGGTTCGGCTGCACCAGCGCAGGTTCTCGATAACAACAACCTCGCTCAACTCGTCGAGACATCCGATGAGTGGATTAAAACGAGGACGGGAATAGGAAAGCGACACCTGGCAAATCCTTTGACTTCTCTAAGCGAACTCTCTGTCCAAGCGGCTCAAAAAGCGATCGCCATGGCGGGGATTGCGGCTTTCGATCTCGATTTGATTATCCTGGCAACTTCTACCCCCGACGATTTATTTGGCAGTGCTTCCAAAATCCAAGGCTTGCTCGGAGCAACAAAAGCCGTTGCTTTTGACTTAACGGCTGCTTGTTCGGGTTTTGTTTTTGGGTTGATAACTGCCTCGCAATTCATCCGCACGGGCGTTTATCAAAACGTTCTCGTGATTGGGGCAGATGTTCTCTCGCGGTGGGTAGATTGGTCGGATAGAGGCACTTGCGTCCTTTTTGGCGACGGTGCTGGGGCAGTGGTTTGTCAAGCAACCCAAGAGGGCGATCGCTTGTTAGGATTTGAAATGTTCAGCGATGGCAGCCAAAATAGTTCTCTCAATCTTGCCTATCAAGGACAGCCGAAAACTTTGAATGAAGAGGTTGCGATCGCGTCTGGAACTTATCAACCCGTAACCATGAACGGGAAAGAAGTTTATCGTTTTGCCGTCGAAAAAGTGCCAGAAGTTATCGAAAAAGCGCTTTATAACGCCAATCTTGTTGTTGAGGACGTGGATTGGCTGATTCTACATCAAGCCAACCAACGAATTATCGATGCCGTCGCCAGTCGCCTGAAAGTCCCCGCTCACAAAGTTATTAGCAATCTTGCCGAATATGGCAATACTTCTGCCGCCTCAATTCCCCTCGCTCTCGATGAGGCGATCGCGCAAGGAAAAATTAAAGCAGGCGATACCATCGCTATTTCCGGTTTCGGCGCAGGACTCACCTGGGGAGCCGCGATTTTTAAATGGGGTAAATAGGATATTTGTCAATAGCAATTAATAATTTTTTGAATTTATTTTAGATAATATTATGACCTGGACGAAAGTTCTCTCAGCCGATGCAATCGCCCCAGACAAGCGACAAGTCGTAAAAGTGGGCAAACAGAACATTTTGCTTCTCTATCACGAAGGACAGTTATTTGCAGTAGATAACGTCTGTCCTCACCTAAAACTATCCTTAAAAAAAGGAAAAATAGAAAAAGGGGCGATCGTTTGTCCTTGGCATCGCAGCGCTTTTGACTTACAAACGGGCGATGTAAAAAACTGGACTCCCTGGCCGCCTGTAATGGGGAAAGTCTTAGGCACGATTTCAAAAGAAAAAACTCTGAAAGTCTTTCCCGCGCGCGTAGAAGAAGGCAATATCTGGGTTGATATCGAAGAAGAATAACAATTCTTTTATTATCTTACAAGCAAAGGATTTAGGAGGGGCGCATGGCGTGCGCCCCTCCTCATTTTATTGATTGTTTCACAGAACTCAGATTTAATGAATTATTTACCAATCTATAATTAATCGAAGATTTATATTTAAATAATCATTTGTTAAAGTTTATTCTACATAGTATGAGTGACAGATTATTCAATAACTAGTAGTAGCAACTAAGGCTATTCAAATGTCCTCAACTATACGTAGTATTAAATTGTTGACAGCATTTTTGTTGTCTCTAATTATTATACTAACTTCTAATATTTTTTATATTGATGCTGCTTCAGATAGCTCGTTATTTTTACGATCTCTACCAACTGCTAATCTCTATTTTTTTAATACAGAATTACCTGGCATTGCTTTACTAAATTTGACAGCTTCTAGATTAGAAGTTCCAGAAAAACGATCTAATAATAATTTAGCAGTAGTTGTAACGATTTTTTTGGATCGCAAATACAACCAAGATATTATCTTATTTAAAGATCAAGAAGAGTTTACTTATCAAGTTTCTCTAGGTTCTGTAAGTGAAGGCAAGCATACAGTTGAAGCCATATTTTCTGCTAAAAAATCTTCAATTGAGGCAAGAGGAGCGAAAATTAAAAATTTTGTTATTAATGTAATTCCCGATCGCGATCCTCAAGCAATTATCTATCAATACTCGCCAATTCTCTACGGTCGAAATCTCTCACAAATTCCTGGAACTTACGAAAATAACTATACCGATATTCCTCTGTTGATGTACCATACCATAGACAAAAATCCAGATGGCAATATCAGCATTAAATACACGGTAATTTGGTCAAACGAGGATGGCGGTACGAGTACCCCAGCATTGATGGCACAATGGGGACGCACGACTGATATTGAATGGATTTATCAAGTAACGCTCGATCCACTCGATAATATTGTCTCTGAAGCTTATCACGGGTTTGCTCATCTAACATTTCCTTTTATCGGCTCCAAAGAAGGAAAACATCCTTTGTTAGTAACTGCTACAGTTAATAACGTAATGATGCCCGTAACTATCGCTAATTATTCGACGAGTTATCGATTTTTTCTAGATCCTTCGCCAACCTTGCCTCAAAATCGCTCCCGCGAAGCAATGATGGATGCAAATCCTTGGATTTATTCGGTGATGGTTGAAGAGTTATTTAAAGAAAGCAAAATCGAAGCGATCGCCAATCCTGCGACACCTGAAGTTTCCGATCCGCGTAACTATCTTTATCTTGAAATTAATAAAAAAACTATGCGTTCGCACGTTTTCTGGGGAGCTAGAGTAGGAGTAGCGATCGCCGTCAAACTCAAAAAAGATCCCCAATGGTACGCATCCCATCATCAGATTGCCGAGTGGTCGATTCAACGCGATCGCCTTGCTGCTACTACCGTTGAATTGCCTTTTGGCACGGATAGAGATGATATTGAAGCAATTAAGGCGATCGCCATTCCTGTTGGGTGGACGGTATCCAATGATTATAGAATTGCGTTGACAAAAATTAATCGTGCTTTTTTCCTCGATAAGAATTACTTGCCTCAAGAATCGTTTATCGATTGG
>JALOOL010000188.1 GCA_025454425.1 Hydrococcus sp. Prado102
CGAACAATTTTCCGCAGAAAAACGCCTAAATCCTCCAAATTTTTCTCCTAGCAAGTTATTAGAGCAAATTGCTAGCTCTCAGGGAAACGGATGTTTGCAAGTCTTTTACAATTCAGTCGAGTGGGAAATTTATTTTAATTTAGGAAAGATAATCTACGCTAGACATTCGCTAGATCCCTTTGAGAGACTAGAACGCCACTTGCGGCGTTTCAGCAGTGACATTCCCGCGCTAACAAGTGCAATACGCACTCAAGTTCGCTTAAATTTTGAAAGCGAAACCCAGGACAATGCTAATATTTGCTCTGATTATCTGGCAATTTGTTGGCTAGTAGATGAAGCACACCTAACAGCCGAACAAACTGCTAGATTGCTCAAAGACATAACTCAAGAAGTATTTGAGTCTTATCTATTGTTAAAAGAAGGCACTTTTCAATTTAAAACCAGCAACGATAAATATCCTAAATTTTGTCGTTTTGAAGTTCAACCATTTGTTGAAGAATGCCAACAAAAGTTACGAGATTGGCAAGCTATGAGTTCTCTTATTTCATCCCCCGAACAGCGTCCTTATTTGGTCAGTCAATCTCACGCTCAACAAAAACTACCTCTAGACAAACAAGAAAAACTCAGCAAACTTTTGAAAGGATTTAGTTTTCGTCAATTAGCTGTTTTAACCAAAAAAGACGAACTAAAATTGGCACAGGGAATTTATCCTTTAATTAAAGATAAAGTCGTCGTCTTGCGCGATCCTCAGCCTCCTTTCGATCGCTTGCCCAAAATCCCTTCTTCAGATGCTTGTCCGATTATTGTTAGCGAGCCAATTATTGTTAAACCGGAGCGAGAAATTTCTCAAAAAAATACGCTTTCCAATATTACTTTAGCTAACTTGCCCCAGGCAACAGGATCTCAAAAAACTTATAAACTAGTTTGTATCGACGATAGTCCCACAATTTTAAAAGAAATTAACCGTTTTTTAGAAAATTACGACCTAGAAATTCATGCGATCGCGGATTCTGGAAAAGCGCTACGAGAAATTATCCGCCTCAAACCAGATCTCGTATTAATGGATGTAGGAATGCCGACTATTGACGGCTATCAACTCTGTCGCTTAATTAGAAATCATTCTTTATTTGCCAATACGCCAATTATTATGGTAACGGGCAATACGGGTTTAATCGATCGCGCTAAAGCCAGAATTGCTGGCGCAACCGATTACATGACCAAACCATTTACTCAATCCGATTTAGTCAAAATGGTCTTTAGACATTTAACTTAAGAAATTATGAATCAAACTTTTATTAACAGCACTAAAGAAGAACCTAAATTTAATCCGGTTAAAACGTTAGAGCAATTTTCTAACGCTTGGGCAAATGGATATTTAAAAGTTTCCTCTAATTCAATAGAGTGGAAAATTTATTTAAATAACGGAAAACTCGTTTATGCAACTCATTCGCTCGATCCTTTCGATCGCTTAGAACGTCATCTTCGTCGATTGAGTCAGGGACTTCCTATTTTAACAAGCACTGTCCGCCAGCAAGCGCGGTTGAATTTTGAGAGCGAACTTCAACATGAATCTCTTGCTCCTTCAGACTATCGAGCGATCGAATGGTTAGTAGAGCAAAATTATATTAACGTTCCCACAGCAGATAAATTAGTTAACGATTTAAATAAAGAAGTCTTTGAATCATATCTACTTTTAAAAAACGGCAATTCTAAATTTATCTCCAATACGCTCGAATTACCACAGTTTTTTAACTGCGATTTAAAAACATTTATAGAAGATTGCCACAAACAATTACAAGCTTGGCAAGCGCTTGCTTCTTTAATATCTTCTCCCGAACAACGTCCGTATTTTTTAAGTCAAGCAGCAGCAGCAGAAACTATTTCTCCAGAACAACTCGAAAAACTTAGCAAGCTACTGCGGGGGTTTAGTTTTCGTCAACTTGCCGTCTTGACCAATCAAGATGAAATCAAAATTGCCAAGCGTCTCTATGCTTTAATTAAAAATAAAACGGTTATCCTGCGTCCTCCTCAGCCTCCATTCGATCGATTACCCGTCATTAGCGCACCCGCAACCGTCGATACAACTGAAACCCAACCCAACCTCGCAGTTGCGCCCAGAACATCAACTCAGACGCAAATCAATCCCAAAGAGACGATAAGCAGCATTGCGATCGCCGAAACTTCCCAAAAACAACATACAATCGTCTGCGTTGACGATAGTCCGACAATTTTAAAAGAAATTAACCGATTTCTGGGAGAATACGATTTAAAAGTCCATGCGATCGCCAATCCAACCAAAGCATTAATGGAGATTACGCGCATCAAGCCCGACATGGTATTGCTAGATGTAGGAATGCCTACCATAGACGGATACAAACTCTGTCGTCTCCTAAGAAACCATTCACTATTTCACGACACGCCAATCGTTATGGTAACGGGAAATAGCGGTTTGATCGATCGCGCCAAAGCTAGAGTAGCTGGCGCAACCGACTATTTGACCAAACCGTTTACGCAAAACGAGTTAGTCAAAATGGTTTTTCGCTATTTGACTTAAAAAATCTTCGACTGGAAGTGTGAATTTTTGCCTATCTCTGGGCATACTTATAGTGACGAGAAATGCAGTATTTTTGGTAGTTGTTAGTTTTCATTACAAGGATAAACAAGATGCCTACAGTTTTAGTAGTTGAAGATACTTTTTCCGAATTGGAGTTAATTTGTAACTATTTGCGCGAGGGCGGTTATAACGTCATCACGACTAGCGATGCTAAAGACGCGCTAGCCAAAGCCGAACAGCAAAAACCCGATGTCGTAGTTACTGATGTTGTCATGCCAGGAATGAGCGGTTTAGAATTGTGCCGCAGCCTCAAGAAAAATCCCGCTACTCAAAAGCTTCCCATCGTCGTCTGCACCTCAAAAAATCAAGATCTCGATCGCATGTGGGCGATGAAGCAAGGTGCTGACGCTTATGTAACCAAACCATTTAGCAAAGATGATTTGATCAAAGCCGTCAGATCGGTAGCCATGTAACGTCGAAACAAATCGAATAAACTCAAGTCAGGAGAAAACTAAAAGAAAAATGCTCCTGACTTTTGTTTGCTCGGTATAACTATAGATAGAGCAAATTAAATTTTTGATTTTTAACCAAAACTGTTAATTGAAGAAAATTTTTGGGAACTTTAACTTGTAGTAACTATCTTTGCGATAATCCTTCAATCCAAAATCCAAAATCCAAAACCCGATGACTGTGGTGGAGCGACCCCATGATATCAACTCTCAATTTACAAGCCAACCGCTCGCAAAAAGCCGTCGGACAGGCTTACCTCAAATTCCAACTCGATTCCAAAACTCAGGCAGCACTGCCTATGGATGCCGCCCAAGAAGTATTAATCGTTCCCAGTAGTCGCCTCACCTTTATGCCTAATATGCCGAGTTGCATACTAGGACTACTCAACCAACGCAGCCGCGTATTCTGGGTTATCGATCTACCGCAACTGTTGGAGATGCAGCCCCTCCCATCCGATACCCAACAGTACAGCCTAACTATCGTGCGAGTTGGCAACGCAGTTCTCGCTTTAGCTGTTATGAATGTCAAAGGAGTCACTCGCTTTCCGAGCGAAGTTATTCAATCGCCCATCGGGACGGTTGCTCCTGGTTTAACTCCCTATTTGCGGGGCTTGGTTCCTCAAGAACGCGAAATCCTTCTGGTTTTAGACCCCGAAGCAATACTCAATTCCTCCGTTTTAGATCCTAATCGCTCTGCCAATAACGTATTTGCTTAAATTAACTTTATATTTTTCGAGGTATTAAATATTATGACTGCAACCAACAATCCCCAAGATCCCACCGAACCAAAAAACGGTCAAATGAACTTTAACAGTTCTTTATCCCAGATGCAAAAAGCTGAAGACAGCATCGATGCAGAACTTGAATTTGAGGAGCCTCTCCCCGACGACGACAGTCCCAAAACGATCGCTCAATCCACAAAAAGAGGACTTCGGGAGCGGTGGCTGAGATTGGGTTTGAGATGGAAAGCCACTTTGCTAGCCGTTGCGATCGGCACGATTCCAGTAATGGCTATTGGCGCAATAGCCTATAGTGTAGCCGACCGCTCGCTCGACACACAAATTAGAGATAAAGAAGAAACGCTCGCGGTCGATTTGGGAGATAAGGTCAACCGCTTTATGTTTGAACGCTACGGAGATATTCAAGTCCTATCTAAACTCCCCATTCTTATCAATCCCAAAGTGCGGGAAGTAACGACCGAGCCAGAAAAAGAAGCGGTATTAAGTAATTATAGAGATACTTATCAAGTCTATGACAGCATTGCCGTGTACGACCTTAAGGGCAACTTGCTTTTAGAGTCAACAGGCAAACCCGCACCCAAAAATATTAGCAACCGCCCCTATTTTCAAGAAACGCTTAAATCGGATCGTCCTTTCATCAGTCAGCCAGATGTATCGGTCGTCACTAAAGAAGTTAGTATTTTCTTGGCTGCACCTGTAAAAGATAGCATCACGGGTCAAACCATTGCCATTATTCGCTCCCGT
Organism: Hydrococcus sp. Prado102; assembly: GCA_025454425.1. Classification (GTDB taxonomy): domain Bacteria; phylum Cyanobacteriota; class Cyanobacteriia; order Cyanobacteriales; family Microcystaceae; genus Hydrococcus. The sequence continues at coordinate 4,548 of JALOOL010000188.1, forward strand.
ATGCCAGTTGCATCGCTTCAAGATGTCGTCAAAAACTTCGGCGAGCAGGGAGAAGAATATCATATTGCAGATGCTTCCGGTCAAATCTTCCTCGCCGCAGAACAAGAACAGGTAGGCAGAAAGCTTCAAGACGATATGCCCTTCTTAGAGGGACTTAAAGCTCAAAAGCAACTCGGAACTCAAGTCGGGGTCGATAAGATAGATAATGCCGAACAATTAGTTACCTATGCTCCTTATTCTAAATTTGAAGGTCTACCAGATCTAAACTGGGATACCATTGTCGCGATCGATACCCAGAAGGCTTATGCACCTCAAAGATATTTGTCTTTTGCCCTGGCATTAGGTACGGGTGCAACTGCCCTTGCCGTCAGCTTTCTAGCAGCTTGGCTGGCAAACCGAGCCACTCGACCGATTCTCGAATCGACCGCAGCCGTTAAACAACTGGGTCGAGGGGATTTCGACACCCGCGTCGCAGTAAGCGGACAAGACGAAATTGCCGAACTCGGCTCTAATATCAACTTGATGGCAGAACAGATTCAGACACTTTTGTACGAGCAACAAGAAGCGGCTCGACGAGATTTGGAGGTACAAGCCGAAATCGCTCGCCAACAATCTGAAGCCGCTGAAAAAGAACGCCAGCGCTCTCTAGAACTACAACAAGAATTGCTCCAATTCCTCACCGACGTAGACGGAGCCTCGCGAGGAGACTTGACAGTACGGGCGCAAATTACCGCAGGAGAAGTCGGCATTGTCGCTGACGTATTTAACTCGATTGTTGAAAGTTTGCGCGATATCGTCTTTCAGGTAAAACAAGCTGCTACTCAGGTAAACGAGTCCGTCGGCAACAATGAAGGCGCGATTAGCCAGTTAGCCGATGAAGCTATCCAACAAACCGTTCAGATCGGTCAAACCCTCAACTCGGTTGAAGAGATGGCGCGATCGATTCAGGAAGTAGCCGAAAATGCTAAAACAGCCGCCGAAGTCGCTCGTACTGCTTCGACCTCCGCACAAATGGGGGGAGAAGCGATGGAACAGACGGTAGACAGTATTTTGCAATTGCGCGAAACCGTAGCGGAAACTGCCAAAAAAGTCAAGAGATTGGGAGAATCGTCGCAACAAATTTCTAAAGCCGTATCGTTGATTAACCAAATCGCGCTACAAACCAACTTACTCGCGATTAACGCCTCGATTGAGGCAGCCCGTGCAGGGGAAGAAGGTCGAGGCTTCGCAGTCGTTGCAGAAGAAGTCGGTCAGCTAGCGGCACAGTCGGCAACGGCTACCAAAGAAATCGAGCAAATTGTAGAAGCTATTCAACAAGAAACTAGCGCTGTAGTCGAAGCGATGGAAGTCGGAACCTCGCAGGTTGTCCAAGGAACGCGCCAGGTAGAAAAGACCAAACAAAGTCTAGAAAAAATTGTGGATGTATCTCGCCAAATCGACCAGTTATTGCAATCGATTTCTCAAGCGACCGTTTCTCAAGCAACGACCTCGAAATCTGTTAGTAAACTGATGAAAGAGATTGCTAAGGTATCAGAAAAAACGTCTGATTCCTCCCGCCAAGTATCTACTTCTCTACAGGGAACGGTAGAAGTTGCCAAACAACTTCAAGAATCCGTCGGTACGTTCAAAGTTGTTTAGGTTGAGAAAAGCGCGAGAGACTTTTTTTGAACTTTGAACTTTGAACTTTGAACTTGAATCACCAATAACTGAATATGGCAGTAGATAAAGAACAAGAAGTCAGACTCCATTTTTTGGGAGAAGCACAGGAGTACCTAAGCACTATCGAATCGGGATTGATAGGCGTAGGAACTCATGGAGTCGATCGCTCCCAAATGGATGCCGTCCTACGCGCTGCTCACTCGATTAAAGGAGGTGCGGCGATGATGGGCTTTCATAATCTCTCTCAAATCGCCCACCGCTTAGAAGATTTTTTCAAAGTCCTTAAAGTCGGTCGAGTAACAATCGATGGCGATATCGAACGTTACTTATTATGGAGCGTCGATCGCCTGCGACAAATAGCAACGCTCAACCGAGAAGGTAACGACGTCGATCGAGGCTGGCTCGAAGAAAATGCCGCTCCTATTATAGACTATCTGCACGATCGCCTGGGCGAACCCACCCAAGAAGATTCTGCCATGCTACTCTCAGAAGAAGCAGGCGAAGATATGACGGTATTGCTGTTCGAGACTGAGGTAGAAGGATGCTTGCAACGACTCGAAGGCGTTTTGGAAAGTCCCGATAAACCCTGTTTGGTAGAAGAATTTACTATTACCGCTCAAGAGTTGGGCGGACTAGGAGAAATGCTAGAGCTAACAAGCTTTAGCAGCCTCTGCCAATCAGTAGTCGAGCAACTAGAAGCCAACCCCAACAACTCAGAAGCGATCGCTCGTTTAGCACTTCAAGAGTGGCGGCGATCGCAAGCAATGGTTTTTATCGGACAAGCTTCAGCTATTCCCGCACAATTGAAACCAATTGGTCTCAATTCTAGCCCGACTCCCCCAGAAGTTATCCCAATTCCCATTAAAGAAAACGAGATAGAAGCATTATCAGAGTTTGAAGAATTTGAAGAACTGGAATCTTTTGAAGAGATTTCCTTAGAAACAGAAGCATTAGAAGCATTAGACGAAATCGAAGAGATTGAAGAATTAGAGGCGATCGAATATATATCAACCCAAGACTTCACCCAAGACGCTCAAGAATTCCTGGAATCCCTAGATAGTCTTGCTGCTAGCGCTCCTATGGAAGTCGAAAGTCGAAAGTCGAAAGTCGAAAGTAGTGGAGAAGGCAGAGGGCAGAAGCTCCAGGACAGAAGGAAGTCGGAAGTCGTAGAGACGCGATATATCGCGACGGCGTTCAATGTGCCGGAATACTCCGGCACCCACGCCTCGTCTGTACAAGATTCTCCCTTGTCTTCCGAAGGACGCTCCAAAACGCCTGCGAGTGAAAAAGCTGAAGAAAATACGATTCGAGTTGCCGTTCGCCAACTAGACCAGCTTAGCAACCAGTTTGGAGAACTAACCATCGAGCGTAACGGTCTTGACTTGCAACTCAAGCGGATGCGAGATTTATTATGGCTGTTGAGTAATCGAGTCAAGAATTTAGAGCAAGCTAACTTTCGCTTGCGCGGCGCTTATGATAAAGTAGCGACCAACCAAGTCGCTAACGCACCATTAATTCCTCAACTCAATATCGGAGCCATTACTCCTGACGAGCAAGAATTTGACAGTCTGGAGATGGATCGCTATAGCGAATTGCACCTAGTCTCTCAGGAAATTATGGAATCGATGGTGCAAATTCAAGAAGTCACTACCGACCTCCAAACCAACCTCGAAGATACAGAAAGATCGGCTCGCGATCTCAACCGAACCTCCAAACTCATGCAGAGCAGCTTAACCCAACTCCGAATGCGACCGATTTCGGACTTGTTAAATCGCTTCCCTAGAGCCTTGCGAGAAATGGAGTTAAAGTATGGCAAGCAAGTCGAACTTAAAGTTAGGGGTGGAGGAACGCTAATCGATCGCACGATTTTAGAAGCACTCAACGATCCGCTCCTGCATCTATTTCGCAACGCCTTCGACCACGGCATCGAAGCTCCTGCGACACGCCAAACAGTAGGGAAACCCGAAAAAGGAAGTATCGAAATTAGTGCTGCTTATCGAGGCAACCAGACGGTGATTACCATTCGTGATGACGGACGCGGCATCGATCTCGACAAAATTCGCGCTAAGGCTCTCAAAATGGGTCTAGACGAATCCGACCTCAAAGCCGCCAGCAAAAACGACTTGCTTGAGTTGATCTTTATGCCGGGATTCAGTACGGCAGAACATATTACCGATTTATCCGGTCGCGGCGTGGGGATGGATGTTGTTCGGACAAACCTACAACAGATTCGCGGCGAAATTCAAGTAGATACTCAACTCGAAGTCGGGACGACTTTTACCATTACCGTTCCTTTTACGCTGTCAGTAGTACGGGTGTTGCTCGTCGAAAGTGGCGAAATGCTGTTAGCTTTTCCTACCAGCGCCGTTGAAGAAATGCTTCGCCTTAAGAACGAAGATATTTTGCAAACCGTTGGCAAAGAAGTTTTGAATTGGGAAGGTTCGATGGTTCCCCTGATTCGCCTCAGTCAATGGTTCCAGTTTTCTCACTCTCATCGAATTGCCGACACGGAAGCCATTCCTGTTATTGACGACCAATCGGTTCTCTTAATCGCCCAAGGAGACGATCTCGTCGGCATTTTAGTGGATCGCTATTGGGGAGAGCAAGAAGTTACCATTCGTCAAGTAGAAGGCACTTTAGCCATGTCTCCTGGGTTTAGCGGCTGTACTATCTTGGGCGACGGTCGAGTCGTTCCGCTTGTAGATGCGATCGCGCTCTTGCGCTGGATCGATAACAATGGAGATACCGGACATTCACAAAATCTGTCTCATGCTTTAAGCACTCTTGAATCGGATTCAGGAAGCGCGATCGCCCCCACTAAAAATGATTATATTGACAAAACAACAATTCTTGTGGTAGATGATTCTATCAACGTTCGTCGCTTTGTAGCGATGACGCTAGAAAAAGCTGGCTACCGCGTCGAACAAGCGAAAGACGGTCAAGATGCCCTAGACAAACTCAAAGGCGGACTGGTCGTTCAAGCAGTCGTCAGCGATATCGAAATGCCCCGTCTCGACGGTTACGGCTTTTTAGCTCACGTCAAATCCGATCCCAACTGTCAAAATCTTCCGATAATTATGCTGACTTCGCGCAGCGGAGAAAAACACCGTCAAATCGCCATGAATCTCGGCGCATCTGCCTATTTCTCCAAACCCTTTAGAGAGCCAGAACTACTCAAAACTATTCAACAACTCACTCAAAAACAACTGTCTTTAAAATAGTTCAAAGTTCAAAGTAAATATGAAGGCAGAGGGACGGGGCATACAAGGTGGCGAGGAAACTTCGCCACACAGCCCCTCCAGAGGGCAGAGGACAGAAGGTAGAAATAAGGATTTTCCCTATTCCCCATTCCCCTTTTCCCTTTTCCCTTTTCCGCCTGCGAAACCTTTCCCCGTATCCCCCACTGATAACTGAAAATGGCAATTCACTCTCCCATTCGTTCTCGGCGCACAGCAGTACACAATACCGAAAAAACAAAACAATTTATTTCCTTTCGCCTTCGTCAGGAATGGTTTGCGCTACCCATCGATGTCGTACAAAGAGTCATTCAAATGGGCAAAATATACGGCGATCCTCAAGGCACGGGGGTAAGTTTGACAAACTTTCAAGGTCAAGAAACAATTGTCGTCGATGTTGCACATCTAATCTTTGGTAATTCATCGTCTCAAGAACAGAAACAATCCTCCGCCGCTGGCGAGAAAAAACAACCTCGGATTTTGTTAATTATTCAAAGCGACCAAGGCGAAATTTTCGGTTTGCCAGTCGATTCTACACCTATCATGCGTAGAGTACCCGATTCTGCCTTTACCCCCATCCCAGAAACTTACATCGCCCAAGGTAATGTTCGCTGTATCAGTTCGACAATGATTCAACTGAGCGACCATCCACCCATGTTTTTGCTAGATTCTAACCAACTTGTCGAACCACAAAAACTTTCAGGATTGTAAAAGGTTCTATTTTTGAGCAAATAATTGCTTAAATAAAATTAATTACGCATCATTTAGCCCGTTCGCTGTTTCCCGTTCCCTTTCTTAATTATGTAATTGATTTGGCGCGACTACTTATCTTAAAAAAAAAACAAAATTGATTGCCTACAGATATGAGATCATAAAAACAAATAAAAGTGATTAATGACGTTTTTATAAAATGGCACAAGATCGAAGATCGACGGTAATCATCACCGGAGCCTCTTCGGGGGTAGGTTTGTACGCTGCGAAAGCACTCGCTAATAAAGGCTGGCACGTAATAATGGCTTGTCGGAATTTACCGAAGACGGAAAAAGCCGCTCAAGAAGTGGGAATGCCGCCAGGTAGCTACACTATTATGGAGATCGATTTAGCCGACCTCGTAAGCGTTCGCAAGTTCGTACAAAATTTTAGAACGACTGGCAGATCTCTGAATGCTTTAGTGTGCAATGCTGCAATTTATATGCCCTTACTCAAGGAACCATTGCGAAGTCCAGAGGGATATGAATTAAGCATGGCAACCAATCACCTCGGTCATTTCCTTTTATGCAACCTTTTGCTTGAGGATCTGAAAAACTCGCCCCAAAGCGATCGCAGAATGGTTATTTTAGGAACGGTAACGCACAATCCAGACGAGGTGGGGGGCAAGGTGTATCCGCGTCCCGATTTAGGCAACCTGGAAGGTTTTGCCGCAGGCTTTCAAGCACCTGTCACGATGGCTGACGGCAAGAAATTTGAATCCGTTAAGGCATACAAAGACAGTAAAGTCTGCAATGTACTGACCATGCGGGAACTGCACCGACGCTATCACGAGTCAACTGGGATTACTTTCAGTTCTCTCTATCCGGGGTGCGTTGCCGATACGCCGCTCTTTAGAAACCATTATCCCTTGTTCCAGAAACTCTTCCCCTTGTTCCAAAAACACATTACGGGGGGATATGTGTCTCAGGAGTTAGCTGGCGAGCGAGTTGCGGCGGTGGTTGCCGATCCCGAATACAAGCAATCTGGTGCTTATTGGAGTTGGGGAAATCGTCAAAAGAAAGATCGCAAAGAAGCTTTTGTTCAAAAAGTTTCTCCACAAGCTCGCGATGATTCTAGAGCAGAGAAGATGTGGGATCTGAGCGCTAAATTGGTTGGAATAGCCTAGAACGAAGGCAGAGGGCAGAAGGAGGGCGAAGAACTTCTGTAAAGACGCGTTCCCTGAAAGGGTTCCCGTAGGGTAATTTCGCGTCTCTACTTTGAACTTTGAACTCCTCTCCCTGACGGGGTGACGAACTAGTTGAAAGCAAGCCGAGTAGGGATTTGAGGCAAATTATGATAAAAAAAGATCGGTCTAAATTTTGTTAGCTAGACCGAC
>JALOOL010000189.1 GCA_025454425.1 Hydrococcus sp. Prado102
TTTAGATCGACAAAAAAAAACGTCTCCAATTGGAGACGTTTTTTGATTCTTCAATTAATCGTTGCTTTCAAGCAACTTATCCGTTGATAGCAGGAGCAGTCAAAGCAACAGGTGCTGTTTCGCCACTGGCTAAGTCTAAGGGGAAGTTATGAGCGTTGCGCTCGTGCATTACTTCCATCCCGATTCCTGCGCGGTTCAATACATCTGCCCAAGTTCCGATTACCCGACCTTGTGAGTCTAGAATCGATTGGTTGAAGTTGAAGCCGTTGAGGTTGAATGCCATGGTGCTGACTCCCATTGCGGTGAACCAGATTCCGATGACTGGCCATGCTCCTAAGAAGAAGTGCAGGGCGCGGCTGTTGTTAAAAGATGCGTATTGGAAGATCAAACGACCGAAGTATCCGTGTGCTGCTACGATGTTGTAGGTTTCTTCTTCTTGTCCGAATTTGTATCCGTAGTTTTGTGACTCGGTTTCGGTGGTTTCGCGAACCAACGAAGAAGTTACCAAACTTCCGTGCATGGCACTGAACAGAGAACCTCCGAATACTCCTGCTACTCCCAACATGTGGAAGGGGTGCATCAGGATGTTGTGTTCGGCTTGGAACACGAACATGAAGTTGAAGGTTCCGCTGATTCCCAAGGGCATTCCATCACTGAAGGAACCTTGTCCGATTGGGTAGATTAAGAATACTGCTGTCGCTGCTGATACTGGCGCGCTATATGCTACGCAGATCCAAGGACGCATTCCCAAGCGGTAGGATAATTCCCACTGACGACCCATGTAGCAGAATACTCCCAATAAGAAGTGGAAGATTACTAGCTGGTAAGGGCCACCGTTGTATAACCATTCGTCAACACTAGCTGCTTCCCAAATTGGGTAGAAGTGCAAGCCGATGGCGTTAGATGATGGGACTACTGCGCCGGAGATGATGTTGTTTCCGTAGAGTAATGAACCTGCTACTGGTTCGCGGATTCCATCGATGTCTACTGGAGGCGCAGCGATGAAGGCGATGATGTAGCATACGGTTGCAGTTAGCAAGGTGGGGATCATGATGACGCCAAACCAACCGATATAGATACGGTTGTTGGTGCTGGTGATCCACTGGCAAAACTGTTCCCATACGTTAGCGCTTTCGCGCTGTTGTAAGGTAGTTGTCATTTGCTTATAATTCCTATTTGTTTGTCAAGGTTCAAGATGATTGACACTTCTTATATTAAGCTATAGCCCTGCCTACACTGTAGTCCCTACCTACGAATGCTTTAACAACTGTAGCTATTGCAATTTTCGTACCGCTCCAGGTCAAAGTCCTTGGTTAGGGTTAGCAGAAGCCGGGCAAAAGCTTGAAACTCTCCAGGATCGAGGAGTTTGTGAGATTTTGATTCTTAGTGGAGAAGTGCATCCTCATTCTTCTAGAAGAGAAGCTTGGTTCGAGAGAATTTATGAGATTTGTCAGCTAGCACTCTCATTAGGATTTCTTCCCCATACAAATGCAGGGCCTCTCAGTTTTCAGGAAATGCAACGACTCAAGCAGGTTAATGTTTCGATGGGACTAATGCTGGAGGAGTTAACGCCTAAATTACTAGAAACCGTTCACCGTCACGCGCCGAGTAAAGTCCCCGAACTGAGATTGCAACAGCTAGAATGGGCAGGAGAGTTGAAAATTCCTTTTACAACGGGATTGCTGTTGGGAATTGGAGAATCGTCAAGCGATCGCATTGAAACCTTAGAAGCGATCGCGCAAATATACGATCGATGGGGTCACATACAAGAAGTTATCTTACAACCGCACAGTCGGGGACAGCAACAAAGTTTTGACGCGCCAGCTTTTGATGTTTACCAGTTAAGGGATCTCATTGCTAAGGCGAGAGAAATACTTCCCGATGCGATCGCCATACAAATTCCCCCCAATTTAATCTCCGATCCTAACGTGCTGTTGGACTGTTTGGCAGCAGGTGCAACAGATTTAGGCGGAATTGGGCCAAAAGATGAGGTTAATCCCGATTATCCCCATCTAAAGCTACAAAAACTCAGAGAAATTTTAGAATCTTCAGGATGGGAATTAGAAGCCCGTTTGCCCGTTTATCCTCAATATTACGAATGGCTAACCCCGCAATTACAACAATCTGTAAAGAAATATCTCAATTGCGATCGAGAGCGTATTTTTTGAGATCTTCGAGAGCTAAATACTCTAGCGCCAGGGCATGAGTTCCCGATAAAATAACAGGTGGAGCTACCCCAGCCTCCAAAGCTTCTTGCCAGCGATTGGCACACAAACACCAGCGATCGCCAGCTTTAAGACCGGGAAAATGATAAGCAGGGACTGGCGTAGATAAATCGTTTCCTTTAGCTTTTGTATAAGCTAGAAATTCTTCTGTCATTTGCGCGCAAACGATATGCGCTCCCATATCGCCAGCCCCAGTATTACACGTGCCATCCCGATAAAAACCCGTCATTGGCGACGTACAGCAAACTTCGAGTCGTCCGCCCAGAACGTTTTTAGCATCTGACATAAGCAAAAACTCCTTAGAGAAATAAAACTTAGTCACTATGTTAATCAAGGTTACGTATCCTGAAGTACCTACTATTCACTATTTTTACAATCAACTTAAAAAAAATCGACGATCGCAATTGCGATCGTCGCTGGTCAAAAACATCTTTTAATCTTGTAAATGCGAGTGATAAAATCAATTCCTTGGTCGATTAATTGTTGCCAAAACTGAAAGTGATAAAATCCTCGATTTATCTTAACTTGTGACGAATGTTGACTCACTTATCTCTCTCTTCTTCTCTCCGCGCCTCTGCGTCTCTGCGTGAGATTTTAAAATTAATTTTCAGAAGGAGAAAACCACTATCAATGAACCCGCGATGCCCTTAATTGCCCGCAAGCAGCATCAGCCTCCAATCCACGAGAATAGCGAACGCTAACAGCAATATGTTTCTGTCTGAGTATACTAGCAAAAGCTTCGATACGCTGTTCGCTAGGGCGTTGGTAATCGACTTCTTGAATGGGATTGTAGGGAATAAGGTTAACGTGGGTTTGAAATCTACGTAAGAGTTGAGCAAGTTCTAGGGCGTGTTCGGGTAAATCGTTAACTCCCGCTAAAAGAATATATTCAAATGTAACTCGCCGCCCCGTTAGTTGCACGTATTCCCGACAGTCTTCTATCAAACTGTCCAAAGTATAATGCTTGGCAGTGGGAATGAGTTGTTGGCGCAATGATTGATTGGAAGCGTGGAGACTCACTGCAAAAGTCACTTGTAAATGATGTTGTGCTAGCTGGCGAATTTTTTCGGGAAGTCCTACAGTTGAGATAGTGAGCGATCGCTGTCCGATTCCGACATCTTCATTTAAGGAATGCACCGCCGCTACGACTTCTTGGATATTCAAAAGCGGTTCGCCCATTCCCATAAAAACGACATTGGTAACTCGCTGTCCAAAATCTTCTTGTACGGTTAAAACTTGATCGACAATTTCATGAGATTTGAGGTTGCGAGTAAATCCCCCTTTTCCCGTCGCACAAAAATCGCACGCCATCGGACAACCAACTTGGGACGACACGCAAACGGTAAGGCGCTTTGCAGTGGGGATTCCTACTGTCTCGATAATCAATCCATCGGCGAGGCGCAAAAGATATTTTTGAGTTTTGTCTGGAGCAATACTGCGATAATGGATAGTAGAACGACCGATAGGGTAATCTGCGAGCGTTTCGCGCCATTGCTTCGGAAATACAGAGATTTCTAATAGCGATCGCGCTCCTCTATCGTACAACCATTGATAGAGTTGTTTACCGCGATAGGCGGGTTGTCCTTGTTGTTGTACCCAGTCAGTTAATTGTGCGAGAGATTTACCTAATAAAACCTCTTGCTTGTCGAGTTGCATAGTCATGTTTGCCGATGTCGCGCTTGTGCCAATTTACCCATATCCATTGTGACCTATTTCTCAAACCAATTGAGTACGGGTTGTCTTACTAGTTCTCTATCCCCTTGCGTTACTGTCAAAAAATCCCCTTTGGCACTTCCACGAATGAGTAAATAACTAACATTTCCATTGACAGCTTCAAAATAGTTACCTTGTTGGTCGTAGTCTTTGAGAGGAAGACGAATTCTATTGCCATTCGTTTTACTGACTCCTACATAAGAATGGGGTAAATCTCCCCCGCAAATATTGACCCAAAAGCCTTTAGTTTCAGCAACAATAAATAAACTCTCTTGCGATTGACAATAGTTAGGAAGCGAACGAGGACTTTGAGCAATATACCTAACTTTTTGGTCTGCTAAAGCTGAAGACACGAATAAGCTTGAGATTCCCAATCCTAGTAATAAAGTAGGAACGATTTTATTGAATTGCATAAATAATACTCTCTTTTTATACAATTTTATTTGAGAAACGCGATCGCAGCGAAATCTTCAAAATACTTCAAACTTGCTCTCTTCTCAACAACCAAAAGCGTAAGTTAAATTATTATTGGCGCTTTGTTACTGAAAAACTGGAGACAAATTGGTGTTTCAAGCAGACGATCTACTACAGCAGCACTATCAACTTCAAAAACCATTAGGACGTACCGCCGCCGGACATCAAACTTGGCTAGCAGTCGATTTACAATCTAACGAGTCAGTAACCCTTAAACTCTTGGCATTCAGTCCGCAAATGTCCTGGGAAGAATTAAAGTTATTCGAGCGAGAAGCACAGATATTACAAGCGCTCAATCATCCTAGAATTCCCCGCTATAGAGACTATTTCGATATCGATAAAAATCTCGGTGGCGGAATTCCTTGGTTTGCTTTAGTACAAGAATATATTCCTGGTTCTTCTTTGCAAGAATTATTAGAAAAAGGTAAACGATTTAACGAACAAGAAGTACGCGCGATCGCAACAGAAGTTTTAGAGATTCTTATTTATTTACACGAATTAAGTCCTCCCGTTTTGCATCGAGATATTAAACCAAGTAATTTAATATTAGGAGAAGATAATCGTATTTATTTAGTTGATTTTGGGGCAGTACAAGCGCAAGCTGCGGTGACAGGCGTGACATTTACAATTGTAGGGACGAGTGGATATGCACCGCTAGAACAATTTTGGGGACGCGCTGTTCCCGCCTCAGATTTGTATGCGTTGGGAGCAACTTTAATTCATTTACTAACTGGAATTACGCCTGCGGATTTACCAATAAAAGATTCTCGTCTTCAATTTAGGGAGAAAATCAATCTTCAATCCAATTTGCTTGCATGGATTGAAAAAGCAACTGAAATAACAGTAGAAAAGCGTTTTGCTAGTGCAGCAGAGGCTTTACACGCTTTACGGTTTCAAGTAGTACGCGATCGCCAAGTGCTTTCCCTAGAAAATAGGGAAAAAATGGAAAACAATTTAACTAAAATTCAAAGGTCTGATGAAAGTACAGAAATATACATTCCCGCACCAGATATTAACAGATTAATAACCTGTTTTTATAATGTCGTTAAACTCATTATTTTTTTAGCATTATTAATATTTATTGGTTTTACAGATTTTTATGAGTTTACCTTCAAATTTTATCTTCTAATTTTAAACTGTTCTTTGTTAATTAATTGGGTTTTATCTCCAAAGAGTACTTTGATTAGTTTCAAAGGAGAGCAGATTTCTTTTATACGTCGCTATTTTAATAACGAAAAATTAGAATACGATCTATTGAAAGATTATAGACAAAACATTGTCGATGTCATAATGTGCAATCAAGGAAAGCTTTATCAAGTTTCGATTAAAACAAAAAAGCGAAATTATTCACTAGGGAAAGCGTTTAATAGAACTGAAGCAGCTTGGTTGACTCAAGAAATTCAAAATTGGATGAAAGAAACAAAAAACTTAAAATCAAAAAGGCTCTTTAATAAATAGCGAGTTTATTGGAGTTGCGATCGCCTATTCCACAATAGCTCCGTATGTTCTAACTAGCACGATGCGCGATCGCACTACATTTTCCATAATTGATTTAGGATGGTTATAAAAAATTACTCGACTAAGCCAATGACTAGTTTTACGCTTAACTTACAATCGATACAACTTACAGACGAGCAATATTTCCAACTCTGTATCAATAACCGCGATTTAAGATTTGAACGCAATGCTAACGGAGATTTAATAATCATGCCACCAACAGGAGGAACAACAGGAAATCGCAACGCAGGATTAACTGCTCAACTGTGGTTTTGGAATGAATTGAATAAATTAGGAATGGTTTTCGATTCTTCGACGGGTTTTAAACTTCCAAATGGAGCAGATCGCGCTCCCGATGTGGCTTGGATACCATTAGATAAATGGAATGCTTTAACTGGCGAACAGCAACAAAAATTTCTGCCTTTGTGTCCCGATTTTGTCATTGAATTGCGCTCTCCCAGCGATAGTTTAAAAACGCTGCAAGAGAAAATGCTTGAATATAGAGAAAATGGCACTCGTTTGGGATGGTTAATCGATCGCATCTCTAAAAAAGTTGAAATTTATCGGCTTGAACAAGATGTAGAAATCTTAGATTCTCCTATGACTTTATCGGGAGAGAATATCTTGCCCGGTTTTGTTTTAAATCTCGAAACAATTTGGTAATGGATTTTACTGAGATGAAGAATTTTTTATAGTCCGTCAGCGATTAAAATCGCCGCCTCATATTTAAAGTCCTCTTAAGAGGACTGTAGTATATTTCAGTCCATTAAAATGGACTTTAATCTATAAGACGCTTAATTGATTCCCCGGCGGCTAGTGTGGCTGCTGCAAGATTTCAGTTATACCCATTTTTTGATTTTCATACCTATTTTCTATCAGAAATTGAGTTCTATAGCTAACTTAAATGAATTATGAAACAGACATTGTAGGGGCGCAAGGCTTGCGCCCTTATATGAGTTCATAAATTCAATAGACTGGCTATATCAAATTAAATTTTTAAAAAATACAGTTAACCCGATTCTTTATTCTTTTGGAAAATTAAAAAGTTACACGATCGCAGACTAAATAAAAAAGAGCCGCTAACATATATAAAAATCTTGTGCGTCTGCATTATCTTTTGAACAACACCATGTTCAATCTTTTTTATCGCAATCGTCCGCTTCTCATTCTCAGTATATTTTTGATACTAGTGTGGGGATTATCTTCTTTTATAAGTTTGCCTCGCATGGAAGATCCCCAAGCTACCGAGCGAGGAGCGGTAGTAACGACTCGCTGGACGGGAGCAACGCCGGAAAGAGTAGAGATTTTGGTGTCCGAACCCATCGAGCAAGAACTCGATGAAATCGAAGAGGTAGAATGGGTAGAATCTAGTTCGCGAGTTGGTATTTCGACCATCTACATATCGCTCTACGATTGGGTGCGGGATGTCGAACCCGTATGGTCGCGAGTGCGCGATCGCCTTAACGATCTTGTCGCACAATTACCCGCTGATGTAGAAGAACCAGAATTTCAAGAAACTGATGTTAGAGCAAATGCGTTAATCGTCGCTCTGACATGGGATCTCGCGCCTCCCACTAACTATGCTATTTTGCGACGTTGGAGCGAAGAATTAGAAGATCGCCTTCGTGCAGTTAGTGGGACAGAAAAAGTCGAGTTTTTTGGCGATCCCGATGAAGAAATTGTAGTCGAGGTGAATTCCAAAGAACTAGCCGGACTGGGATTGACTGCCCAAGAATTAGGACGACAAATCGCAGCCAGCGATGCTAAAGTTTCAGCAGGACAAGTGCGGGGACAGCACGACAATTTACTTGTTGAAATTGAAGGAGAATTAGACTCTTTAGAAAGAATACGCAGCATTCCAATTCAATCGAGCGACACTGGATTTGCTCAGTTGGGCGATATAGCAAGCGTTGAAAAAGGCATTGCTACACCCGCAAGGAGACTAGCGTGGGTAAGCGATAAACCCGCGATCGCGTTAAGCGTATTAGTTGAATCGGGCAGGCGCTTAGATGAGTGGAAGAAGGTCGCAGACGAGGCGCTGGAAGAGTTTCGCACCCAGTTACCCAAAGGCATCGGTTTGCAAGTCGTTCTCGACCAAAGTCGCTACGTACAGACGCGCATCGATTCAGTCATTCAAGAATTGATTGTCGGTTCCGTGCTGGCGATGACGACCGTTTTTCTCTTAATGGGTTGGAGATCTGCTCTTGTAGTAGGAGTAACCTTACCCCTATCTGCGCTGATGGTATTCGGCGAAATGAATGTCTTGGGCATTCCCTTGCATCAGATGTCGATGGTAGGCATGATTATTGCGTTGGGGTTGTTAATCGATAACGCGATCGTCATGGCAGACGAAGTACAAATTCGCTTGCAAAAAGGCATGACAGCAGCAGACGCGATCGCCGAAAGCGTCCGCATCATGAGCATTCCCCTTTTTAGTTCCACCCTGACTACTGTATTAGCATTTATGCCGATCGCGCTCGCTCCTGGCAGTATTGGCGAATTTATCAACGCGATCGGGATGGTAGCTATTCTCGGACTGTTCAGTTCTCTATTTGTTTCTCTAACCATTCTGCCAGCATTAGCAGGCAAACTTCACGACTGGCGACCCCTTACTGGTTCGAGTTGGTTGCAGACGGGATTTTCCCCTCCTTATCTCACCCGCATTTATCAATGGACGCTGAATTCTGCTTTTAGAAAACCATTACTTATTATCAGCCTTGCATTAATTCTTCCCGTTCTTGGTTTTACCCTTTTTCCTCACTTAGAGGAGCAATTTTTCCCTCCCACAGGACGCGATCAATTTACTATCGATATCGAACTCCCCAGCCAAACTGCCATACAAGAAACTGAGTCTTTAGTTTTAAAAGCGCGAGAACTAATTTTAAAACAACCTGGTGTTAAGGACGTACACTGGTTTATCGGTAGTAATGCGCCTAAAATTTATTACAACTCTCCTACGGGTCGAGAGTCGGCAAATTACGCGCAGGGTTTAGTACAACTGAATCCTGACATTGCTTCTAATCGGGTAATTCCCAGCCTCCAGGAAAAACTCGCTCCCGCCCTTCCAGGAGCATTAGTGCTGGTGCGTCAATTGCAACAAGGCCCAGCTTATAAAGCGCCAGTTGAAATGCGCCTCTACGGTTCCGATTTCGGTCAGCTACAAACATTGGGCGAACAGTTGCGATCGCAACTCGCTCAAGCTACTCATGTAGTTCAGACGCGAGCAACGCTTTCAGAAACCTTGCCAAAATTAGCTTTGAGTCTGGATGAGGAACAAGCGCGTTTAGCGGGACTCGATAAAAGTGCGATCGCCCAACAACTCGATACAACGCTAGAGGGAACGGTCGGCGGTTCGATTTTGGAAGGGACGGAAGAAATCCCCGTGCGGGTACGCCTTTCACAAAGCGATCGCTCGCAAATTAACCAAATAAGTTCCTTCAATTTGCGTCCTACTTCGGGAAACCAATCGGGTCAACCCATTCCGCTTTCTGCTTTGGGTAAACTTCAAATTGTTCCCGCGCAAGCTACTATCGTCCGCCGCGATGGAGAACGAATGAATACTATTGAAGGTTTCATCGAAGCAGACGTTCTCCCATCGGTGGTGCTGAAAGACTTTCAAGCGCGACTTAAAGCTAGCGGGTTTAATCTACCGCCTGGTTACAGGTTAGAAATCGGCGGCGAGTCTGAGGAACGCAATTCAGCCGTTGCTGCTTTAGTTTCTACTGTCGGCGTTTTAGCCGTTCTGATGTTAGCAACGCTGGTACTGACTTTTAATTCTTTTCTTTTAGCTGGACTGATTATCGTTGTTGCGTTTCTTTCAGTGGGATTGGGATTTCTGGTATTATGGATTTCTGGCTCTCCTTTTGGATTTATTGCTATCTTAGGTACGGTTGGTTTATCTGGTATTGCGGTTAATGAGGCGACTGTAACCCTAGCAGCAATCTTAGAAGACCGTTTTGCCAAAGATGGCGATCGCAAAGCAACGAGCGAAGTGGTTTTTCATGCCACTCGTCATATGGTTACTACGACAGTGACCGATGTTGCAGGATTTGCGCCGCTACTGTTCGACCCTACGGGATTTTGGAATACTTTGGCAATTGTCATGGCAGGAGGATTAGGCGGTACGACGCTGCTAGCACTCTACTTTTTACCTGCTGCTTACGTATTGTTGATGCGCAAAACCGCGCGATCGCCTTTTGCAGTAATCAGTAATCAGTAATCAGTAATCAGTAATCAGTCATGGAAGGCTTCCGGGCAGATGGCAGAAGTTGGAAGTTTTGATTCCCCCTTGTCCCCCTTGTCTTCAAAAGTCTTCCCACACCTCCCACACTCCCTACTCCCACACTCCCTACTCCCTAAAATTTGTCCCCAATTTGAATGCCTGTTAGCTTAGCTTGAATAAAAATATATTAGAACAAGAAATCAAGCGATCGGATAAGATCGATCGAGAGTGGCGGCGCTTAGAAATTGGGTCTTGAACGATTTTAGAAGTTTTCTCAGTCAATCCAGTTTGTAGTCTTGCCCTCGAACGAAGTGAAGGGTCACAATTAGTTAATCATTGAATTAACTCAAAAGTTAGCCTCGCAAAAAGCATCATGAATCAGTCTTTAATCCCTGTAATTCTCGCTGGCGGTAAAGGAGAAAGGTTTTGGCCTCTCAGTCGCAAACATCGCCCCAAACAATTTCTCTGTCTCGATGGGAGTGGCAAGAGTCTCCTGCAAGCAACAGCCGACAGACTTTTACCCATCGCAGGCGGTTGGGAGAATTTATGGGTAATTACCTCTGCGTTGATTGCCGATGGGGTTAGAGAACAATTACCCCAGCTACCAGAAGCTAACTTATTAGTCGAACCAGAGGGTAGGGATACTGCCCCAGCCGTGGCATGGGCGACGCTAGAAGTTTCTAAGCGTTATGGTAAGGATGTGGCAGTCGGCTTTTTTCCGGCAGATCACTGGATTGCAGATGAGGCAGCTTTTCAGAAAACGCTTAAAGCAGCAACTAAACTAGCGCTAACCGAAGCATCTATCGTTACGCTAGGGATTACCCCAAATCAACCTTCTACGGGTTACGGATATATCGAACAAGGAGACGCTAAAGGAAGTTTTGAAGGATTGCCCGTTTATTGCGTCAGTCGCTTTACCGAAAAACCCGATCGCGATACGGCAGAATCTTTTCTACAAACGGGTCGTTTTTGCTGGAATAGTGGAATGTTTATCTTTCGGGCGGGAGTCGTTTTAGACGAGTTAGAAATCTATGCGCCCAATATTATTCGTCCTCTCTTAGAAAAAGGCAGAGAAGCTTATTCTCAATTAGAAAAGAAAAGTATTGACTACGCTTTGATGGAAAAAACGCAATTAGCTTGCGTTTTACCTGCAAATTTTGGCTGGGACGATTTGGGCGATTGGAATGCGATTGAGAGATTGCTAAAAGGCGATCGCGAAAATGTTACTTTGGCAAAACACGTCGGACTCGATACTAAAGGAGCGATTCTTTATTGTAGCGACGATGGCGAGGCGATCGTTACTATTGGGTTAGAAGATGTTGTAGTCGTGCGCGATCGCAATGTTACCCTGATCGTCCACAAAGATCGCACTCAGGAAATCAAACAAGTCATTAAATTACTTCAAGGCGATCCCGAATTGGAGAAACTGTTATAGTCAGTTAGGGACGAGCGGTGACTAGTAACTGGTCACTGGTCACTGGTCACTGGTCACTGAATATATGTTTTCTCTTACTAAAACAAGTTCCCGTCAGCGAGAAATTATCGAAATAGTCTTCAGTAATGGTTGGGACTATATGAGAGGAATTTTAACGGGGAGAAAAATTGGAGAACCGCAAATTCCACGACCGGAAGTTCTCCGAAAAATCTTAGTAGAATTGGGGCCGTTTTATGTCAAACTGGGACAACTTTTAAGTACTCGTCCCGATTTACTCTCGCCCGATTATATTCAAGCATTAACTGCCCTACAAGCTAACGTTCCTCCCGTTACTTGGGAAGCGATCGAAGTTGTTATCAAACAACAACTTAAAAAACCGATAGAAGACGTTTTTACGGTTATCAATCCCATTCCAATTGCAGCAGGTTCGATCGCGCAAATTCATCGCGCTACGTTAAAAGATGGTCGCGAAGCGGCTATTAAAGTTCAACGTCCAGCCATCGATAAAATTGTTGCCCAAGATATTATTTTAATCAAAGGAATTGCCGAGTTAGTTTCGCTCACAGAATTCGGACAAAATTATGATGTTGTCAAACTCGCTGAAGAGTTTACCCAAGCTGTCAAAGCTGAGTTGGATTTTACTTTAGAAGCCACTTATACTGACCAACTCAGACAAAATTTATCCGCAAGTCGTTGGTTCGATCCGCAAGATTTAGTTATTCCTGAAATTTATTGGGATATTACAACAGAAAAACTTTTGGCGATGGAATGGTTGGAAGGAAAACCATTACTAGAGGCAGAGATTTTTCCCTCACAAGAAGGACAATTAGTTAGCGATCGCAAAAAAGAAATTACTACGCTTCTTTTTCGTGCTTTCTTTCAACAAATGTATCTCGATGGTTTCTTTCATGCCGATCCCCATCCCGGTAATATTTTTTATTTACAAGATGGAAAAGTTGCCTTAATTGATTTTGGCATGATTG
>JALOOL010000190.1 GCA_025454425.1 Hydrococcus sp. Prado102
CTTACTCCGTGAGGTTGTTTGGGTTGGTTGACTGATGCGCCTGCTTCGAGGAGAATTTTTACACTCTCGCTGTCTCCGCGTCCGGCTGCATACATTAGAGAACTCG
Source organism: Hydrococcus sp. Prado102 (assembly GCA_025454425.1). Taxonomy (GTDB): domain Bacteria; phylum Cyanobacteriota; class Cyanobacteriia; order Cyanobacteriales; family Microcystaceae; genus Hydrococcus. Next base: position 107 of record JALOOL010000190.1, read on the forward strand.
TCCCGTTAGGGTCGGTAGCATCAATCTTTGCTCCTTGCGCTAAGAAAAGTTTGACTTGGTTGAGATTGCCACTGCGAACAGCTTGAATTAAGCGAATGTTTAGATGTGAAGTCATTTATCAGTAGTTTAGTAGTTCAGTAGAGACGCGATATATCGCGTCTTTACAGGAGTTCAGTAGTCCAGACGCTTTTTTTATCGTATCTTTACAGTAGTTCAGCGCTGCTCGGCGCTCCACGACTACAAAGAAGCAAGAATTTACGGACTATCGGAGTGCGGGGCGGCTACTGTCCCGATCTTGCCTAGCACGGCGGGTAAATATTCTTTTTTGTTCCATACTTTCGACTTCCGACTTTCGACTTTCGACTTTCCTTTATCTTCCCATTTTTCTTTACAGAGCGATCGCGGTTGGTTTATTCCTGAAAGTTTGAGCTTGTGTTAAGTTAATTTTTATAAAGATTTTAAGATTGATACCCTATCGGGGAGAACGCGATGAATTTGGCAATTCCAGAAAATGTAAAGGTTTGGTCGCAATTCGGCCATCCGATTATGATGTGGGTTCTATTGGGACTGAGTATTTATGCGCTGTATCTTGGTATACAAGTGCGGCGAACTCGCACGGCTGATAAAGAAGTTAGAAAAGAACTGATTGGCAAAAATTTTAATCTCAAACATTACAAAATTGGTTCGATTCTTTTAGCATTTATGGTGCTAGGAACCATCGGCGGTATGGGAGTAACTTATCTCAACAACGGGAAACTTTTCTTCGGGCCCCATTTACTAGTAGGGTTGGGGATGACGGGACTCATTGCGACTTCTGCTGCGTTAGTGCCTTATATGCAAAAAGGAAATGATTTTGCCCGCTATACACATATTCTGCTAAATGTAACGTTATTAGGACTATTCGGCTGGCAAGCCGTTACGGGAATGGATATCGTACAAAGAATTATCAGCAAGATGTAATTAGATAGATAAATCGCTTTCTTTCTGAATGCTGAAATTTCCCAAATTTCAGCATTCATCATTTAGGATTTGTAGTTTTACGCAGCAAATTCCTCGTCATCTTGTTGGGAGATTCGTTGTAAACTAATAGCATTTTTGGGTGGGTTAGGTAAATTGAAGCGCGAATGGAAGTCTTGCTGAACTTTTTGAGTGAGGCGCGGAGAGATTTGACGTACAATTTGAGCGAGTAAGCGATCGCCTGTACGTTGAATTACACAAGCAGGTAACTTTCTAATAAATTTGGGAAACTGAACCGCTACATCCATATGCAATTCCCATTTGACTTGCGTAATTACCGCAGGCAATTGGGAGATTTTGTGCTTTTTATAAACCGCAGCAACGTCCGATTTAGCCGATTCTACAGGAATTTCTTGCAATTCCATCGAAGCTTGATAGTCAACGTCATAACCAGGTGCTTGATAATTGGGCACGGGAATACTATTCATTAAATAGACTCCTTCTTGAGGAGGTTGCAGGACGACTGCAATTTTAGGTTCTACCTCATAGCCAAAAGCTCCAAACTTTCCGACCGTTAAAATATAACCATTGTTACCGATAGGTTCTACTTTCATCGGTTGAGAGCAGCGACAAAACCATCCTTCATGAGCATCGAGATATTGAGCCACCGATTGAGCATCGCGGTACATTTCCATATAACCTTCAAAATGAGTTTGAAAGCGAACGGCTGACTCTTCTGTCTGGTCTTCTGTTGCTTCTGTTAGCGTTAAATCTAGCGTCTCATTCAAAGATTCTTGAGGAACGACAATCTGATAGTCAACTGCGCGGCATTGCATAAAAAACCCCTTCAAAAATAGTTTATGGTGTATCTCAATGGATGAATAATTTTTGGCGATCGCTCGGTTTCTAACTTGCTGAAGACGAAGATGAGCTTGTCTTCTTCGTACAATCAATCTAAGACCGTAAGTTTAGGAGATCGACATGAAAGCATTTGTAGCAGGAGCAACCGGACAAACCGGACGGAGAATCGTACAAGAGCTAGTTGCTAAGAATATCCCGGTTCGAGCTTTAGTGAGAAACTTGGAAGCTGCAAAAGAGATTTTACCAGCGGAGGCTGAGTTAGTATTAGGCGATGTTCTCAAACCCGAAACCTTAGCTCAAGCTATTGGCGATAGTACGGTTCTCCTATGTGCGACTGGTGCTAAACCTAGCCTCGATCCCACAGGCCCTTTTCAAGTAGATTATCAAGGAACAAAAAATTTGGTAGATGTCGCTAAAGCAAAAGGAATCGAACATTTTGTTTTGGTTTCCTCTTTGTGTGCGTCTAAATTTTTTCATCCTCTTAATTTGTTCTGGTTGATCCTTTATTGGAAAAAACAGGGAGAAACGTATCTCATGGAGAGTGGTTTAACTTATACCATCGTTCGCCCTGGTGGTCTTAAGAATGAAGATAGCTCAGATCCAATCGTGATGTCATCCGCAGATACCCTGTTTGATGGCAGTATTCCTCGAACTAAAGTAGCACAAGTTTCCGTGGAATCACTGTTGCAATCCTCCGCACGTAACAAAATCGTGGAGATTGTTGCTCGTCCCGATGCAGTTGCTATGGAATGGGAGCAACTATTTGCTAGCGTTACCTAACATTGTTTCGCTTTGTTAGATCGGCTAACAGATAAAATTAATAACTGTAAGGGCGAACGGACGTTCGCCCCTCACCAATCGCTAATAAATGTTAAAAATAAGTATGATGGTTGAGGCTTATCCTACTGTTTTGTTCCTTGAAGATAAGCGCTATCTAAATCGGTTTCTGACAAGTTAGCTTCTTGTAAATTAGCACCTCTTAAATCTGCTCGGTGGAGATTTATGCCTCTGAGGTTAGCTCCTTGCAAATTTGCACCTCTTAAATTAGCTTGGCTCAAATTAGCGCCTCTGAGGTTAGCTTTTTGTAAGTTAGCTCCGCCTAACTTGGCTTTGCTGAGGTTAGCCCATGCAAGATTAGTTTTATAGAGATTGGCTTCTCTGAGATCCGCCCCGTATAAATATACCGTACACAAACGAGATTCTATTAACTTTGCTTGGTACAATGTAGCTCGATAAAGATAAGCACCCATTAGATCTGCTGCGTAAAGATTAGCTTGAGTAAGATCGCTTTCGTTGAGATTTGCTTCGATAAGAATAGCTTCGCTAAGATTGCTTCTGTTGAGCTTGGCGTGACTGAGATCGGCTTTTCTGAGATTCGCTTCCTTAAAGGTTACTCCAATTAAATTCGCTTCAGTAAGATTAGATCCGCTCAAATTGGCTTTACTAAGATCTGAGGCAATTAAATTTGCTCCACTGAGATCGACATCGCTAAGATTAACGCCTATTAGCTCGACGTTTCTGAGTTCGGCGTTAGCAAGATTTTCTAAGTCGAGATTGGTTGCGTTCGCGTAGCGTGAGCATTGCTCATTCGCTCTTCTCGAAATATTATTCGCGATCGCGTTATCATTGCTAAAATTAACGCTTATCTGGCGATTATTGTAGCTCTGCTCTTGCCCTCTTGCCGATTCTTGCTTTAATAATGCAAGATGCTCTCTATTTGCCATTTGACGATAAGGATAGAATTGTGTCAATGGTAGTTGTGAGTTTTGTCTTGCTATTCTAGCCCAAAAGCGATGTCAGATGAGGATTGGGGATTAGTTATTAAGGTCGAAAGTCAGTAAATGCGATCGTTTATCTTTTTAGATGAGCAAACTTGAATGGCGATCTCGCTCTCGCGCATTATAAACAATTTTTTATTTTAGCTGTTTTAACTTTTGTTGGGCTGAATCTAATAATTCTTGAGATTGAGAGTAAGCAGTTGTGCCAGGTTGTACTTTTTCGAGTTGACGAATAATTGCCTGCAATTGACTGATGAGATAATCTCGATCCGCTGAAGCTGGATTTATAAATAAAAAACTTCTCAATTGCTCTGTTTTGGCGATCGCTGACTCCAAATTGTCAATTGCTTCTGCTTCCGTTTGTTTGCGAATTTCGATGTTGTTTAAGTTAGTTTGATAAGTTGCTAGTAACGTTTGTGCGTCAAAATAACCGGGGTCCTCAGCAGAAATCGTTTCCAAACGAGCGATCGCCAGTTGCCACATTTCCTGACATTTTTGCCATTTTATAAGCGAATGCGGTGGATTTTGACAGCTTGATACGGCTTTTGAAGCAAATTGCTTGGCAACCTTTATCATTGTATTGTTGCGTTCGCCGCCAACAACCAAATCTGAGATTGGTTGAAAGTCTCTCTGATAAGCTTCTAATTTATTCTGTGCCATTTTTCCTGCTAGAGTAGCATCGGGCAGTTGGGTTAATTCATCTAAAGACTTTTGCCAAGTTGCGATCGCCGATTGTTTCTCGGTTGGATTCGATACCTGTTGGTAAGCTTTTTTGGCTTCTTGTAGCGCAGCTTCTGCGCGTTGCAGTTGCATCATCGCATTTTTTTCTTGAAAGACTTTTGCTTCCATGCGTCCGACATCGGCTCTTGCCGTTTGAAACTCATCAAACGTAAACTTCCAACTACAATTGAACCAAGAACAATAAAATTGCGGCTCGTAACCCAAAAACCATACAGGTAAATTGTCGAGATTTTTTTGAGCCGCACGAACTTTCTGCGCTCCTAAATCGATATCCACAGAACTCGTCGCGCGTTCGATTAACTGAGTTGCACCTTCAACATTAGCGATCGCTTCTCTATAGTTGCGATCCATCTCTAGATAACTCGGCAATAATAAGATAGGAAACGTTTGAGCGACTGGTCTGCGAATCATCGGATAGGGCAAATTAAAAAACCAAACCAATCCCGTCAAACCCGCACAACTGATGGCGGTGAGGCGGACAGTACGAAAAAGTTTCCAAGCTTTTTGGTTGAGGGAAGTCACGATTAATGCAATACGACTACATTTTTAGAATTCCCAATTTTTCCCTACGATTTTACACCTGTGAATTATGACGCAGCTTTTCTAACTCCCGAATCTGTACTATCGTATTTTGAATTTCTTGATAGTAATATTGCATTTGTTCGGCATCAGTATTGGGATCGAATTGTTGTATCTGTTGCTGACAGTAACGACGATACTTCTCTTTGACTACTTGTTCGAGAGACGCGATCGCAGTACGAATTACAATTGGGGCACGAGTACTATCTTCCCAATGCTTTGTCTCGCTCAAATGAAATAGATGAGATAATTGATTCATCTGTTCTGGAAATTGTGCGAGTCGGTCTTGTAATTGCGAATATAAACGATACGGTTCGTTTCCCATGTCTTGTAACTCGACAATCTGCCGCCAGAGAAAGCGATGGTGGGGTAATGTAAATAATAATTCTTTCTCTTCTAATGCCTCGATAATCTCATCTCGAAATCGAGGACAATGCAAATATACACCTAAGAGATCGGTTTCTGCTGTTTCTAATAAGCTTTTCTCAGCACCTACTAAAGGAGTCGATTGAACGGTTGGTTCGGCGATGGAAACAAAACGCCGTTTAGTCTTTCTAACTTGCGAGAACAAGCTATTGACGTGCATGGGAATGAGACGAACATCTCCCAGGCTAAGAATTTCTGCGCAATAGCGAATGTAATAGGTGCATTGGTTGCTATCTTCGAGTTTATTGAGCAATTTGACCATATTTTGCGCCACTTGCTCGAATTGGTCGGCTTGTTTGAGGGAACGACCTTGTAATAGTTGTTGAATTTGCCAATCGAACCATAAAGGTGCAGATTGCATTAGTTGTCGGTATCGATCGACTGCTTCGGGGCTAGAATTAAGAAACTCATCGGCATCTTTACCATCGGGAAGATTGAGAATCCTAGCTTGTACGAGTCCCGTGTTGACGAGGGATTCTATTTCATTAATGGCGCGATGAGTCGCACTCGTCCCCGCATTATCGGCATCAAAATTAAAGATAACTTGTTTCGATTCGGTGTAGCGCATCAACAATCTGATATGCTGTTGGGTAAAAGCCGTACCTAACGAAGCGACTGCATTGGTAATTCCTGCCGCATGAAGCGCGATCGCGTCAAAATATCCTTCTACTACAACGGCACGATCTTCTTTACTTATACTATTTCTCGCTTTATCGAGAGCAAAAAGGGTTTTACTTTTATCAAACAGAGGCGTTTCTGGGGAGTTAAGATATTTGGGTTCTTCACCCGTTAACGTTCTACTCCCAAACGCAATAACTTTACCTTGAGTATCGCAGATGGGGATAATAATGCGATCGCGAAAAACATCATAATAACCATTCCCCGTTTTGCGAGGTTTAATCAATCCCGCTTCTTCGACTAAGTTTAGGGGATAGCGTTTTTGTTCGACAAGGTAGCGATATAGGGTTTCCCATCCTGCGGGTGCGTATCCTAGCTGAAATTGTTGAATTGTTTCCTCGCTTAAATTGCGATCGCGTTTTAAATAATTTAAAGCAATTTCTCCCTGTGACTGTCGTAGTGCGTGTTGATAAAAACTGGTTGTCAGCGCTAAGATTTCATAAAGTTGTTCGCGAACCGATAGTTGACGCTGGAGTTCTTGTCTTTGTTCTGGTTCGAGAGTTTTAACAGGAATTTGATAGCGTCCTGCTAGATCGAGGACAACATCGCTAAACGATTGTTTCCTCAATTCCATCAAAAATTTAATCGCACCTCCCCCAGCATTGCACCCAAAACAATAATACATTTGCTTGCTCGATGAGACGGTAAAACTCGGCGTTTTCTCGTCGTGGAAGGGACACAATCCCACATAATCTTTACCTCGCTTGCGCAATACAACGTGTTCGGATACTACATCATAAATATCTATCCGTTGTTTAACGTCTTCGATTGTGTCTGGGTGCAGGCGAGGAACTTCCATCAATCAGTAATCAGTAATCAGTAGTTCAGTGGTAGAGACGCGACATATCGCGTCTTAACAGAAGAAAAGTAGTAAATCTTCCCCCTTGTCCCCTTGTCCCCCAAGTCTTAATACTTTCGACTTTCGAATGGACGACTTTCGTCCAAGGGACGGGCTACGCCAACGAATGAACGACTTTCGACTTTCGAATGGACGACTTTTAATATGGCTTTCGACTTCCGACTTTTTAGAGTAGTACTTACCCCAATTGTGACATCGGCGATCCGCACCGAAAGAATCCGATTGGATTTGCCACAATATAAGTAATCGCCAAGGGAGTACATTAAATGAAGATTTCTATTAAATCACTTTACAACTGGTATCGCAACGCTATTCGCAATCCTAAATATCGCTGGTGGATTATACTTGGTACTCTCGTTTATATAGTTAGTCCATTCGATCTTTCCCCCGATCTATTTCCAGTGGTAGGAGAGATTGACGATTTGATTCTGGTAACGTTGATGGTTACAGAAGTGTCGCAATTAATACTCGATCGCTTTAAAGCCTTTAAAGCCAACACTACCGATTCTACTACGGGAGTGACTAGTAACAATACAGTAGAAGTCGAAGCTGTTGCGGCTGAGTAATCAAGCACGCGATCGCGTCTAAATATTATGATTAAAGATGGGATTCAGAATTCTATGGTAAAGATATAGGATTCTGAATTTCTATAAATGGGGGAATATAAATGTCCGATAAATCTAAACTACTTCTTGTCGATGACGAACCTGGAGTTCGCGAATCCGTACAAGCTTATCTAGAAGATAGCGATGAATTTAACGTTAAAGTCGCTAGCAACGCGAATGAAGCTTGGGATTTCTTGCAACGCGAGACACCCGATTTAGTCATCTCCGATATTATGATGCCACAGGTGGATGGCTACCAGTTTCTCAAACAACTGCGCGAAGATCCCCGCTTTAAAACGCTTCCCGTGGTCTTTTTAACAGCAAGAGGAATGACGAGCGATCGCATTCAAGGATATGATGCGGGTTGCGATGCTTATCTTCCCAAACCCTTCGATCCCGACGAGTTAGAATCTATCGTTAAAAACGTCCTCAAACGTCGCAAAATTGCTACTGAAGCTAATGGCGAAGCCGCCCAGCTAGCAGAATTGTTGCAAGATGTCAAGACGATTAAAGAACAATTAGGTCATTCTTCCCATCTAGTGCCAACGCCAGCACCCATCAAAATCGAACTAACGCCGAGAGAACAAAGCGTTCTAGATTTGGTCGCCGAAGGTTTGATGAACAAAGAGATTGCTTCGCGTCTCGATACCAGCGTCAGAAATGTCGAGAAATACGTCAGCCGCTTATTTAGTAAAACAGGAACGAATAGCCGTACTGAATTAGTTCGTTTTGCTTTGAAGCATGGATTGACCAGTTAATTAAAGTCGAAAGTCGAAACTCGAAAGTCGGAAGTTAATTTTTGAACTAAAGAATTGCTACGTCTTTCAGACGGGCATAGCCAACGTTCGGAGCAACGCTGCGCGACGAAAGAACTTTGAACTCATAATTCATAATTTTTAGATGATTGATGCCACCCACGACCCGAATTTACGTAGTTGGGTTGAATCAGCGAATCAAAAAGATACTGATTTTCCCATCCAAAACCTTCCTTTTGGGGTGTTCCGAAGGAAGAATAGCGGCGAATCTCCGCGTGTTGGCGTAGCGATTGGCGATCGAATTCTCGATTTAACTTTATGTTACCAAACTAGACTGCTTGAAAAGCTTCCCGAACAACTGCAAGCAGCTTGTGGGGCATCAAACTTAAATCCACTGATGGCGATGGGACGCGAAGCTTCCTCAGCCTTGCGCCATCGTTTGAGCGAACTATTGCGATATGACGAGCAAAAATCCCTTCCAGAAAGGGAAATTCTCGTGTCGATGCCCGATGCCGAACTTTTGTTACCTGCTGAAATTGGCGATTATACAGACTTCTACGCCTCAATTTTTCACGCCACGAATGTAGGAAAGCTATTTCGTCCTGACAACCCACTTCTTCCCAACTATAAATACGTTCCCATTGCTTACCACGGACGCGCCTCATCAATTGTGCCTAGCGGTACTTCTATTAAACGTCCCCAGGGTCAGCGAAAGCCTCCGAACGAACCTATCCCGACTTTTGGTTACTCTAAGCTTTTGGACTACGAAATGGAAGTTGGCTTTTTCGTTGGTGCTGGAAATCGATTGGGACGGCCTATTGCGATAGAAGATGCCGAGAAGCATATCTTTGGACTTTGTTTAGTTAACGACTGGTCTGCACGCGATATTCAAGCATGGGAATATCAGCCTCTCGGCCCTTTTTTGGCTAAGAGTTTTGCGACTACCATTTCGCCTTGGGTAGTTACCTTAGAAGCGCTAGCGCCCTTTCGCTGTCCGGCGTTTTCTCGCCCTCAAGAAGACCCCGCGCCGCTACCCTATCTATCTTCGTCCCTTAATACCCAACTAGGCGGCATCGACATTACCGTTGAAGTGTGGCTTCGTACTGCTGCAATGCGCGAAGCTCAAATGGAACCGTTTCGCTTGAGTCGCGCTTCGTTCGAGCAGATGTACTGGACGCTAGCTCAAATGCTTGCCCATCATACGAGCAATGGTTGCAATCTTCGTCCGGGAGATTTGCTAGCTAGCGGGACTGTTTCTGGTGCTGAGAAAGGTTCGCAAGGCTCCTTACTCGAAATCACCCAACGGGGCGCTAGACCGATTAAACTACCAACAGGTGAGGAACGCTCGTTCTTATCCGATACGGATGAAGTTATTTTACGAGGATATTGCCACAAAGAAGGTTTTGCCAAAATAGGTTTTGGAGAATGTCGAGGCGCGATCGCATCTGTGGAATAAGAACATGTTTCACCTTCTAAATAATAACTTGGGTTAGTAGATTAAGCGTATTTTCTGTTTTTTATTTAATGGCGATCGCATTGTTAATTACTCTCATAACTCAACCACGCGATCGCACTTCTAATCCATTCTTCTACTTGGCGATTTTTTAATAATTGATTGTCCTGACTAATCGCAGATAATGCCTGGTTAATTTCTTCATTTGTGTATCCCAATGCCAATAAAGTCATCTCGACATCTTCTATGATTTCAGACGAAGGAATAGCAGATGAAGTAGAAACAGTTACGCCAACTATTTGCCGCCATTGTGCTAGTTTGGTTTTGAGTTCTAGGGCGATTCTTTCTGCGGTTTTTGCGCCTACGCCAGGGGTTTTGGAGAGGGTTTTAATATTTCCCGTGACGATCGCTTGCACGAGTTCTTCTAATCCTAACGTGTCGATGAGCGCGATCGCGAGTTGCGTACCAATTCCACTGACGCTAATTAATTGGCGAAATAAATCTCTCTCTGCTGCTGATGCAAATCCATAAAGCGTTTGTCGATCTTCGTGTATTTGTAAGTGCGTAAAAATTTGCAGGGTTTCTAAATTATCGGTCGATAATTTTCGGGCAAGGCGAGAAGGGATTTGCATTTCGTAGCCAATTTCATTGACTTCTACGATCAAGATGATGCGATTGTTAGTGTTTTTGACGATTTCAACGATCTTGCCCTTGAGGTAGTTAATCATTTTCAGTTATCAGTAATCAGTGAGGAGGAAAATAGTTAGTAGTTCAAAGTTCGTACAAAGTTCCAAAAAGATTGGACTGCGCTTTCTGAACTTTGAACTAAAAATCCCCAATCGCCGATCGCTAATCCCCAATCACCAGTCCCCATTCCCAATCGCTTATTCAAGAAAGTTAAAGTATTGTAGCCCTTCGAGAATGCCGTTGGCGTAGTGAGTTTGAGCAAAGTAGCGATAATCGGTTTGGTTTTGTTGATACCATTGTCGTAGTTCTGGTTGGGCGTTGCCAACGATGATGCCTCGTTCTTCGCCTTGCAATAGGGCAATATCGTTGCCGGAATCGCCACAGACAACGGTTTGCTGGGCATCGATTTCTAATTTTTGTCGCAAAAATTGTACGGCGAGTCCTTTATCTCCTCGACTGGGTAAGATATCGAGGTCGCGACCGCCACTGTAGACTAATTTGGCTTGCAAGCCATTTTTTGATAAGGTTGATTCTAGTCTGGGCAGAACTTCAATCGCAGCTTGTTCGCTAAGATAGTAACTTACTTTGAAACTATTTTGTTCGTAAGACGGTTGCGGAACTAAATCTGCAAAATGACTCGCGATCGCGCAAACTTCATTGCGATCCCACCGTTGAGAGAGGATTTGCGCCCATTGAGGGTCAACCTTCTCTTGAGTAGGGTTAAAGTAGATTTCAGTCCCGACAGAGGTAATTAAGGCATCTGGGGGCAATAGCGATTTTTCTGTTGCTAGTTGTTGGTACAAGAGTCGCGATCGCCCCGTTGCATAGACGACTTTGGTTCCGTATTCGCTGCGATGGCGATCGAGTTTTTGATTGAGAGTGTCGAGTGCGCGATCGTCGCCAACTAAGGT
>JALOOL010000511.1 GCA_025454425.1 Hydrococcus sp. Prado102
TATCGTCTCAAACAAACCCTATAACCCGCAATCTAGGGCGCTACGCTGGCGTTTGTTACTGTCTTATCTCACCGTAATGCTGACGATTTTGGGAGCTTCTGCCGTGGGAGTATACGAATTCTCGCGTCGCAGTCTCTACGACCAACTCGACCAACGCTTAGAGATTTTAGCTCAAGCCGCTTCTCACAGTTTAGTGACAATTAGAGAGAATTACTACCAACAACAAGCAAACGGCAGTGTTAGAAAAGAAGTATCTGCCCAAGTCGAGCATCGTCTCGATAGCGATGGAGATTTGGACATTCCTTGGCAAAGTTTGCGCGAACCCGACCAAGGCGTTGAGTGGTTCGATGCCAAAGCTCAATTATTGGGAAATGCCGGGACGCTTTTGCCAGACTTGCCGATGCGCCCTGGTTTTCAAACCCTGGAGGGGGATAGAATTCGAGCCGTTACCATCGCAGCATATAGTTACGATCGCGGATACCGACAATTAGAAGGTTATATTCGTGCTAGCGAAACGACTCAGGAAATGGAAGCCATTCTGAGCCGACTTCGTTGGGGTTTGGGAGTAGGGGGCATCGTCGTTCTTGGTTTGACTGGACTGGGCGGCGTATGGCTGACCCAACAATCTCTCAAACCGATTCAGCAAAGCTTTGGGCAACTCAAACAGTTCACTGCCGATGCGTCTCACGAGTTGCGAAGTCCCCTAACGGCTATTAAAACTTCCATTGAGGTGATGCAGGAATATCCAGAACGGATTCACCCTCAAGATATCCAAAAGTTAGCCGCGATCGCTTCTGCTACTAATCAAATGTCCCATCTTGTCGAAGATTTATTGTTATTGGCACGGATGGATGCAGCATCGGTAACGAAGCAGGAGTTCATTGCCTTACCATTGGATGAAATCTTGGAAGACTTGCTAGAACTCTTGCAACCCCAAGCACAGGAAAAAAACATTACCCTGCGATCGCAATTATTGGCTGGTATGCAGGTGCATGGAAATGCTAACCAGTTGACTCGTTTATTTGCCAATCTACTAGAGAATGCGCTGCAATACACGCCTACGAAAGGAACGGTAACGCTATCGATGAAACAGAGCGATCGCTTTGTTACCGTTTTCGTAGAAGATACTGGCATCGGCGTTGCCCCAGAACATTTGCCCTTTGTATTCGATCGCTTTTGGCGGGCAGATATCGCGCGATCGCGCCGCGAGGGAGGCACGGGACTTGGCTTGGCAATTGCCCAAAGGCTCGCTCAATCCCACGGTGGCGAAATCGCCGTCAGCAGTCAGATCGGGATTGGCAGTTGTTTTCGAGTGCGCTTGCCTTTAGCTAATAACTAAATCTACCCTGGTTTCTTTACCTTCTATCTCTAACGTTTAAAGTAACTCTAATACAGCACCTAAATCGGCATATTTATTCCGTACTAACTTTGCTATTAATTGTTTAAGAAATTCTCATGAATTTAAATCGTGCTTTTCGCAAATATCATCGCGCGATCGCGATCGCGGCTAGCCTGCCTTTAATCTTAACTGTGTTGACCGGAGTGGGCTATACCCTCTTTGATGAATTGTTTGAAATCGAAGGGGCGGGAAGTTTTTTTATGGGACTGCATACCATGAGTATCTTGCGCTTGGAAGGTATTTATCCCCTTCTCAATGGCTTAGGATTAATCGGCTTGCTAGTAACGGGTTTGAGCATGACGGGTCTATTGGGAAAACGGCAAGCCACCCAAAAGCCAATCGATAAATCTTAACTTTTTGCCCGATTTGCTTACAGCTTTAGAGTTCAAAATTTAACGATTTTGAGCGATCGAAAACCAGCATTTTTAGTCTTGAAAGAAAACTAAAATTATGAATCGTTTTTTTATTATTCCCAAAAAAACTGCTGTTCTTCTGTCCCTTGCTACATTAGGTGTCATTTCCCTAACAAGTTGCGCGACAACGCAGCCACCATCCGCAGAAGTTAAATCATCGTCATCGCCAGCGCAACAAGCTTCCACCACCGAGTCGCCCACGTTAAAGAACCTTCAGACTGCCTACAATGGCGAATCTAATGCTCATGTCATGTATCTCGCCTTTGCGAAGAAAGCGGATGAGGAAGGCTACAAGGACGCTGCTAACCTCTTCCAAGCCGCAGCGCGCGCCGAAGAAATTCATCGGGATAACCATGCCAAGGTGATTCGCGAGATGGGAGCAACGCCCCAAAACAAACTCACTACGCCAGAGGTGAAATCGACATCAGAAAACCTAGAAACGGCAATTAAAGGGGAATCTTACGAACGCGACACAATGTATCCCGATTTTATCAAGCAGGCGGAAGCAGAGGGAAACAAAGATGCCGTGCAAACGCTGAGTTATGCTCAAGAAGCTGAAGCACAACACGCTCAACTGTACGCGCAAGCTAAAAATAACCTCGATTCTTGGCGAAAAGGAACACAATCTTTCTATGTCTGTACGGCTTCTGGAGAAACCTGGACGAATCAAAGCGATACTGCTAAATGTCCGGCTAGTAACAGTAGCAAACAATTTGAGAAAGTTAATTAATCTTCTGTCTAATCGTTTATAACCACACGATCGCTGCTTATGAAACGTCGCGAGTTTATCGGTTTGGTTGGGGTCGGCAGTGTCGTCGCCTCCTGTTCCCACAAAACAACCCAGTCAACCCTACCAGCTTCCTCTTCCCGTGCAGATGGCTTCCAGCTAGCGGGAACCGTCTCAGAATTAGATAAAAATGGTCAAATCTCGAACAAAGAATTGTCTGCTGGTGCGGTGCTAATTGTCCGAGATCCAGATAACGCTAGCCAATTAACTGCCGTAAACCCTACCTGCACTCACGCAGGCTGTACGGTGGCGTGGCAACAAGACTGGGAGGCTTTTGTCTGTCCTTGTCACGATTCTCAATTTGCTAGCGATGGCAAAGTTCTCCAAGGCCCAGCCGAACAACCTTTAGCTGCCTATGCAGTCAAAATTGAAGGAAACGATATTTTAGTGAAGACAGGCTAATTCATTTTCTCCTTAGTAGAAGGAAACAAAGCATGACAAAACAAACAGCCAACCCATTA
>JALOOL010000512.1 GCA_025454425.1 Hydrococcus sp. Prado102
GCCCCGTAAGTCGAACTGAAACTACTATTGCCTAAATACAATCCAATTAAGTATTTACCAATTACAAATAATAATGCTGTAATTGCCGAGCCGATCGCGACATCTCCCCAAGTAATTTTAACATCGGGAAGAAATTTATAAATCATAGCAAATAGCAGCGTAATAACTCCGAAAGAAACAATAAAATTAACAACTTGCCAAAGGGAATCGAAACCGGGTAATAAAGAGTTGGTATAATGGTTTATTCCTGCTAAAACAGCACTAATAATTAACGATACCAACAGTAAAAAACCGATTCCTAAAATCATGGCAAAGCTAAGAAAACGCTTGCGCAGAAATTCACCAATTCCTAATTCTGGTTTTGGTTCGACTTCCCAAACAGTGTTGAGTGCATCTTGGAGTTCTGCAAATACGCCAGAAGCACCAAATAATAAAATAGCAAGACTAATTAAAGAAGCAATAGAACCATCATTTTCCGGTCGATTAGCATTTTCAATTGCAGTTTGGATAACTTCTGCACCATCGCGACCGACTAATCCTTGGAGTTGTCCGATAATTTCCCCTTTTGCAGCTTCTTCGCCAAAGAAAAAACCTGCAATTGCGATCGCAATAATTAGTAAAGGAGCGAGTGAAAATATCGTGTAGTAAGATAAAGCAGCAGCTAGACGAGAGGCTTTGTCTTTATTCCACTCGGCAAATGTTTCTTGTAATAATCTCCAAATTCTCCTGAAGGTCACGATTTTGCTCCTCTAAAACTCGCAAAAATTTCTATATTCTTAGTTGAATTCTTGTTATGTGCAGATATGCTCTATCTTCTTGCATGAAACCATCGTTTACTTCTATCGCAAGACTTAAAGACGAAAGTCTAACCTATATCTCTATGAGGATGTTTTAGACAATTGAAGTAAAGACAATGGCATTGTTCGAGCGAGATTAAATTTTGACTTATTACGGATAAATTTTTGTTTTAATGCTGGAAATCGAAATTCCTTCTTCCCATCAAATTGAAGCGGTTAAAGACTACATCAAAAAAACTTGGAAAACACTAACGCGATCGCTCGACAATATTGTAGAATCGGCACGCGATCCTAAAATCGAGCATCTTCCAGGTCAACCTTGGTTGATTTATATCTCACCTCAAGAAGATGCGACCAAAATCAAACAGAGTCTTCCCGCGCAAGATTGGAATCAAATTGAGTTTCGAGTCTTACCCGCCGACGTACAACAAATCAAAGAACATGGATTGTTATATCTACCTCACTCTTATGTAGTGCCAGGAGGACGTTTTAATGAAATGTTCGGCTGGGATAGTTATTTTATTTTACTGGGATTGTTGCGAGATGGAGAGATAGAACTTGCTAAGAGTATGGTAGAGCAGTTTATCTACGAAATCGAGCATTATGGCACGATTTTAAATGCTAATCGTACCTATTTTTTATCGCGATCGCAACCGCCTTTTCTTACCCCAATGGTATTAGCATTATTTGAATACACACAAGATAAAGAATGGTTGCGAGAAATCCTGCCAACTATCGAACGATATTATTATTACTGGCTACTACCGCCCCATTTAGATTTAAGCACGGGACTCTCGCGATATTATGCCCTTGGTGAAGGCCCCGCTTCAGAAGTTTTAATGTCCGAACGCGACGAACAACATAGAACGCATTACGAACGAGTGAAAGAATACTATCGTCAGTTTGAGGTGACTGATTACGATATTAACTTGTACTACAACCGAGAAAATGACGAACTAACAGATCTATTTTACAAAGGCGATCGCTCGATGCGAGAATCGGGCTTTGATATTACCAATCGTTTTGGCCCGTTTAGTATCGATATCATTCACTATGTCCCCGTTTGTCTGAACGTTTTGCTTTATAAAATGGAGCAAGATTTGTCGCAAATTCATGACATTTTAGGAGATGAAGCAACCGCCCAACAGTGGACTCAAAAGGCGAAAGAACGTCACGAACGCATCGACCAATTCTTGTGGGACGAAGAGGCGGGACTTTACTTAGACTATAACTTTCAAACGCGCGATCGTCGTCGGTACGAATATGCTACAGTTTTTTATCCTCTCTGGGCGGGTATAGCTTCTACTGAACAAGCTAAGCGAATCGTAGAGAATTTAGAACTATTTGAAGCCCCAGGCGGACTGCTAACTAGTCCTTATGTAACGGGGAATCAATGGGATGCGCCTTTGGGTTGGGCACCGCTAACCTTAATTGCCGTCCAAGGAATGCACAGCTATGGTTACACTGAAGAAGCATATCGCATTGCTCGCAAGTTTACCTCATTGTTGGTGCAAGAGTTTGAGAAATACGGAACTTTGCTTGAAAAGTACGATGTCGTTAATTGTTCTTCTCAAGTATCCGATGAAATTTTATTTGGTTACAGTTCTAACGAAAGTGGTTTTGGTTGGACGAATGCTGCTTTTTTAGAACTTTTGGCGATTTTGGATTGAGTATGCAACTCTCATCTTCTTATCAAAAATTTTGGTCGGGTAAGAGTGGATTACATTACTGCACCACTCTCGCCGAGTAGGAGAGCATAGGTCGCCCCATCTCCCCCCTCTAAGAACGGCTCGTGATGGTTTCCCCTCAAGCCGCTCAAGCCTCAGCTTCTTGCATTAATAGACCCAGTATGTTCGTGTTGATGACAGGTTTTGTGTAGGTGGATTAGATTGTCGATGGTATCTAGTCCGCCATCTGTCATTTTAATTATGTGATGGGTCTCTATTTTATCTCCATTAAAGAGATGTTCCCCACACAAGGGGCATTGCCATTTTTGGGCTTCGGCGATACGGTAATTTCTGCTTCCTTTAGCCCATAGAACTTTTCCCTGTTTGGTGGCTCGTTCCTGCCAGTATAGATTTAGTTGTGGGTCGAAGGAGTGAAGCTGTGTTTCTGACTTTAGCATGGCGTACAATCTCGATTTTCATCATTGATTCGAGACATAATATCAATTAGAAAAAAGAATGCTATAAATACAGAGAAGTTTATGAAATCAGTAAAATCCCATGTCAGGAGTTCTAAAAATACAGATAAAAGAAAAT
>JALOOL010000191.1 GCA_025454425.1 Hydrococcus sp. Prado102
GTCGTCGTCTCATCTAAGCTAATCCCAATTGTTTTTTCGTCCAAATAGCGTAGATTAATACAACGATCTAGAGCAGCTTTGATAATTGTTTTGGCTTCTGTCTTGTCTAAGCT
This sequence comes from Hydrococcus sp. Prado102, assembly GCA_025454425.1. GTDB lineage: Bacteria > Cyanobacteriota > Cyanobacteriia > Cyanobacteriales > Microcystaceae > Hydrococcus. The sequence goes on from JALOOL010000191.1 coordinate 114, forward strand.
AACGCGAAGGGTATCAAAGAACAATTCCGATTCAATCTTATAATCGAGGCGTTTTAAGCCTTCAGCGAGAACGACAGCTAAGTTATGGACTCGTTGGGCAATCTTTTTAATGCCTTGGGAACCATGATAGACAGCATACATCGAAGCAATGACCGCTAGTAAAACTTGAGCGGTACAAATATTACTAGTTGCTTTGTCTCGGCGAATGTGTTGTTCTCTGGTTTGCAATGCCAATCTCAGCGCTGGTTTACCTTGTGCGTCTTTAGATACGCCTACAATTCGTCCTGGAATCTGGCGTTTATAAGCCTCTCTGGTCGCGAAATAAGCCGCATGAGGTCCTCCATAGCCTAGCGGTACGCCGAAGCGTTGGGTGTTTCCAACCGCAATATCTGCTCCAAATTCACCAGGAGGAGTCAGGAGCGCTAAACTGAGAATATCGGCAGCTACGGTGACTAAAGCGCCTACTTCGTGTGCTTTGGCAATAAATTCGCGATAGTCGTGTAAAGTGCCATCAGTAGCAGGATACTGAAGCAATGCGCCAAAAATAGGGCGATCGCACTCAAAAGTTCGATAATCGCCCACAATAATTTCAATGCCTAAAGGAATAGCGCGAGTTTTAACGACTTCGATGGTTTGGGGATGGCAGCTATCGCAGACAAAGAAGGCATTTGCCTTATTTTTGGACAATCCATAACTCATGCTCATCGCTTCAGCAGCGGCTGTCCCTTCATCGAGTAAGGAAGCATTGGCGATTTCCAAACCCGTTAAATCGATAATCGCGGTTTGGAAATTTAATAAGGCTTCTAGCCTTCCTTGAGCAATTTCTGCTTGATAAGGAGTGTAGGCAGTATACCAGCCTGGATTTTCTAGGATATTGCGCTGTATGACTGGTGGGGTGATGCAGTCATAATATCCCATCCCGATAAACGAGCGAAATATTTGATTTTTGGAGGCAATAGATTTTAATTGCGCTAAAGCGGCATATTCGCTTTGTGCTTCTGGTAATTTTAGGCTTCTATCGAGTCGAATGGCTGCTGGGACGATTTTTGCGATCGCTTCGTCGAGGCTAGAAAATCCTAAGAGTTTTAGCATCGCCTCGATTTCATCAGCATTTGGCCCGATGTGTCGTCTAACGAACAAATCGGTAGGCGCTAAGGCTTCTGGTGACAAAAGTTGTTGCTGTTTGTTTGTCTGTCGATCCGCTGCGATCTCCAAATTAGGCATATTGAGCAAGTTGCTATATTAGGGTAGTTATGTAGCACTAAGATGAATTTCGGTGCTACCTCTTTATTATTTTGTAACAAACTATATAAATTGAGTAAGTAGAAATCGATCCAATTTCTTAGGGATTCGTTTTTATTTCGTGTTAAGATCGGGCAGAACGGGATGTAGCGCAGCTTGGTAGCGCACCGCTTTCGGGAGGCGGGGGCCGCTGGTTCGAATCCAGTCATCCCGATTAATCGCGCGTTTTTTGTAGTGAAGATAGCGTGAGTGGCGATCTCGCGAATAGATACAAAGATGATTTGGATTAATTACTAAGAGCCAGTGGATTTCTAGTTTTAAAATTCTTACAGAATATCCACTAACTCAATTTCTAGAAAATGTCTATAACGCGATCTTTTGATGAAAGCGTGGCGAACGTTATAGACCACATCGCTGAATGGATTTATAGATATTTTTCTAAAGTATTTGACAAAGTAGTTTTAGGAACCGCACCCACCACCATGTCCACTCTCTGACCTCCTTTAAAGATCATCAGCGTGGGAATACTTCTAATACCATATTGACTCGCCGTGTTGGGGTTTTCGTCAGTGTTGAGTTTAACTACTTTGACTTGACCTGCATATTGGTCGGCGATTTCATCAACTACCGGTGCTACCATACGACAAGGCCCGCACCAGGGTGCCCAAAAATCGACCAAAACGGGGACATCGCTATCTAAAACATCTTCTTTAAAAGACGAATCTGTAACTGGAGTTGCTGCTGACATACCGAAAATCCTTTATCGATCGCATTGTTGTAAAATACTTTCAGATTCTACCATAGCGAAAACTCGTCCTATTCCAACTGAAAGTGTATATAATTTTAGGAAACATTCACATTTGAGTTGTTGTCGTAACTTTTAGTTGCCAAATAGCATCTAAAGGGGTTATATTTTATCCGCATTACCCCTTATTATGAAGAAACCGCCCAACATATAGCGGGCGGGGTGTGGTGTGAGGAGTGAACGGAAACATTTGTCTCCGCTATTTCTATTCTAAGTGACAAATTCCACTTTGATGAGTAGTTTCCAATTCAATTAAGAAAATTTTTCATCGTTCGACGAACCAACTGAGTAGTTTTACCCAAAGGCAAGAAATCTTAAAATAGATATTTGGATTAGTGCGAGATCGTTACAATGCTAGCTAATCTAAATATTTACATCGATATTTAGCTAAACTAATATAGCTTTCTCAGTTAGCAGTAAATAGAATTCAGTAATCAAGATTCTCTCTTGTCTCCTTATCCCCCTTGTCTTTCTTAATTTGGCGATCGCATTCATGACTACCGATACTAACTTTCTCAGTCAACTCAATTCTTCTCAACGTAGCGCTGTCGAACATTTTTGCGGCCCGTTATTGGTTGTTGCTGGTGCTGGTTCGGGCAAAACGAGGGCATTAACTTATAGAATAGCTAACCTCATTCAAAACCATCAAGTCGATCCAGAAAATATTCTTGCAGTCACTTTTACCAACAAGGCGGCGCGAGAAATGAGAGAAAGAATTGAAGTAATTTTTACTCAAAACTTGGCGCAAAAAAAACACGGACAGCGACTGGAGTTATTACCAGAATACGAACAAAAACAGTTGCGATCGCGCGTTTACAAATCAACGATAAAAAAACTGTGGATAGGGACATTCCATAGTCTTTTCGGTCGCATTCTGCGCTATGACATTAACAAATATCAAGATGAAAGAGGACGAACTTGGACTCGTAACTTTTCAATTTTTGATGATTCGGATTGTCAAAGCTTAGTTAAAAACATTACTACAAAACAACTAAATTTAGACGAAAAGAAATTTGAGCCGCGATCGATACGCTATCAGATCGGGAATGCTAAAAACCAAGGCTTAACGCCAGAGCAATATCTCAAAGAAAACCCCGACTATCGAGGTAGAGTTGTAGCTGAAGTTTACAACGAATATCAAGCACAACTTGCAGCGAATAATGCACTAGATTTTGACGATCTAATTTTAGTTCCAGTCAAGCTTTTTCAACAAAATGAATCTATTTTAGGTTATTGGTACGATCGCTTTCATCATATTTTAGTCGATGAATATCAAGACACCAATCGCATTCAATATGAATTAATTCGTCTGTTATCAACCAATGGAGAAACCCGAAAAAGTGAGTGGAATTGGAAAGGAAGATCGATTTTTGTTGTCGGAGATGCCGATCAATCGATTTATAGTTTTCGGATGGCGGACTTTACCATCTTATTAAATTTTCAATCGGACTTTGGCGATGGTTTGCCAGATGATGATACTCGCACCATGATTAAACTAGAAGAAAATTATCGTTCCAGAGAAAATATTCTTCAAGCTGCCAATCATTTAATCGAAAATAACACCCAACGCATCGATAAAGTTCTCAAACCAACTAGAGAATGTGGCGAACAAATTTATTGTTTTAAAGCAGATAACGAACAAGTTGAAGCAGATTTTGTTATTAATAAAGCCAAACAATTAATGCAAGAAAATCCCGAATTAAACTGGGGTGACTTTGCCATTCTCTATCGAACTAACGCGCAATCGCGTTCCTTTGAAGATGTCTTAATCCAGAGAAGCATTCCTTATACAATTGTTGGAGGATTTAAATTCTACGATCGCCAAGAAATTAAAGATTCGCTTGCTTATTTACGAATCATTGCCAACCCTGCCGATACAGTTAGTTTGCTGCGAATAATTAATACTCCTCGCCGAGGAATTGGAAAAGCGACACTTGACACGCTAATTACTGCGGCGCGAGAATTAAACGTTCCTTTGTGGGAAATTCTCAGCGATGAAACATCGGTTAATACAATGGCGGGACGCGCCGCAAAAGCCCTTATAAAGTTTGTTAAAACTATCCAAGAATTACAAGTACAAATCGAGACAATTTCTGCGGCTGAAATCTTGCAACAGATTCTAGAAAGATCGGGTTATGTTGAGGAGTTAAAAAGCAAAGGAACCGAAGAAGCCGATAACCGTTTAGAGAACGTTTACGAATTATATAATGCCGTCCTTCAATTCCAAGAAGATACAGAAGATAAAACTTTAGAAGGATTTTTAGCTAATGCTTCTCTTGCTTCAGATCTCGATAATTTAGAACAAGGACAGCAAAAAGTTTCTTTAATGACATTACATTCAGCAAAAGGACTCGAATTTCCGATCGTATTTTTAGTAGGTTTAGAACAAGGATTGTTTCCCCACAGCCGCAGTTTAGACGATCCGCTGGCATTGGAAGAAGAACGTCGCCTTTGTTATGTTGGAGTTACTCGCGCACAAGAACAGCTATTTTTAACTTATGCCAAAGAACGCTTTATCTGGGGTTCAAGAGAAGTTAAAATGCCTTCTCAATTTTTGCAAGAATTACCAAAAGAATTGATTAGTAGTAATGTTAAAAGCAAAAAAACTTCAGTTCGTTCTTTGAATATTAATGGCACTTCTCAAGTAGAAAATTCTAGCCTTGCAACGTTAAATTGGACGATAGGCGATCGCGTCGTTCATCAACTGTTTGGAGAAGGAGAAGTTACTCACATTTTAGGTTCGGGCAAAAAAGCAACGCTAGCAGTCAGATTTTTCGATCTCGGACAGCAAAAAATTATTGCTTTAACAGATCCAAAACTTTCTCCAGTGACCAGTGAATAGAGTTCAAAGTTCAAAGTTCAACCGAGATCCAAAAAAAGTACGTCCTCTCAGGAATACATCCATAAATATTCTTCAAAAATCTCCCTTGTTCCTCTTGTCCTCTCACACTCCCCTACTACTTTTCTCCTAAGCTCCTGAACTCCTGAACTCCTGAACTCCTAATTCCTGATAACATAGAGTAAGTATTCTCTTTCGTAGAGATACGCCTCCACACACAGTACTCTGTCAGTACTTCTTGAGCCTTTTCGTCAGTCAAACGGACAAATTTCTATCTAATAGATAGAACATTTGTATTGAAAAAATAATAGAGATTTATAGGTGAATAATCTATGACGACAACGCCTGCTCAAGAAGCGATCGCAACATTAATCGAATTGGCACAAAATGGAGAAATCGATCCTTGGGATGTTCCAGCGATCGAAATTATCGATCGCTTCTTAAGAGAATTAGGATTGCCAGAAGATATCGATGCCGTCCAAGGACAGGCAGATTTACCCAAATTTGGACAAGCATTTTTGTGGGCATCGATGCTAATTTTACTTAAAGCAGATACATTAGCCAGCTTAGAAGCCGACGAACCAGAAGGCGAATTAGAAGACCTCGAAGCTATCGACATAGAAAATGTTCGTCGTACCTTACCCCTTAATTTAGAACATTACGTTCGCCGACGAGCCTCCGCACCTCCCACGCGCAGGCGACGAGTGACGCTACAAGAGTTAATCGCACAAATCGAACAAATTGCCGCCGAAATAGAAACCGCCTCTACGAAGGCTTCTGTCGTACAACGAGTACGCCTTCCTTCTCGTAAAGAAGCGATGCGCACGATTACTCAACTCGCTCATCAAGAAAATTTAACCGAGTTAGCCAGTCGCTTAGAACAGTTTCTCACCTTCGAGCTACCGCAGATAGCCCCCGACAGGAAACAAATCGAGTTAGAAGAACTCTTAACTTGGTGGAGTGCGAGCAAAATCAATCAGACAATGCCAGTTTCAGAAACTCCCCACACTCGCGATAAAGTTGGCGTTTTTTGGGCGCTACTATTGTTATGTTCTCAATCTAAAGTCGAGTTATCCCAAGCAGAGTTTTATCAAGATTTAACCATAGAACTCGTTCGGTGATTAGTGATTGGGATACTTTTTCAGTTCAAAGTTCAAAGTTCAACCGAGATCCAAAAATTTAGGGGTTCAGGAGGAAAGTAGCAAGTATTCTTCCTTATCTCACACTTCCGACTTCAATCATGACTTTCGACTTCCCCTTGTCCCCCTTGTCTACGCGGTCACTGGTCACTGGTCACTGGTCACTGATAACTGAAAAATCCCCAATCCCCAATCGCCTGCTAAATTGCCAAAATCTATGCCATAAACCACACAAAGCTTGAGAGAAGTTGAAGATGTCTTAAAAGTAAGTGCTAAACTGGGCATTATCATTTTATAAAATTGCGCCATAGGGTTGAGGAACAAACATTCATGAAAGCCATGATTTTGGCGGCTGGTAAAGGAACTCGCGTTCGTCCAATTACATATGAGATTCCCAAGCCATTAATCCCCATTTTTCAAAAGCCAGTGATGGAGTTTTTACTAGAACTCTTACGAGAACATGGCTTCGATCGCATAATGGTCAATGTCAGCCATCTAGCAGATCGAATTGAGAATTATTTCCGCGACGGTCAACGTTTTGGAGTTGAAATTGCTTATTCTTTTGAAGGGCGAGTTATCGAAGACGGACAGTTGGTAGGAGAAGCATTAGGATCGGCGGGAGGATTGCGACGGATTCAAGATTTTAATCCGTTTTTTGACGATACTTTCGTAGTTTTGTGCGGGGATGCGTTAATCGATCTCGATTTAACTGCCGCTGTCAAAAAGCACAAAGAAAAAGGCGCGATCGCTACAATTGTTACCAAATCCGTGCCCAAAGAATTAGTCTCTAGCTATGGCGTAGTCGTCACTGACGAAAGCGATCGCATTATCGCTTTCCAAGAAAAACCTTCAGTCGAAGAGGCACTCAGCACCCAAATCAATACAGGAATTTATATTTTTGAACCCGAAGTTATCGACTACATTCCCCCAGGGATAGAATACGACCTCGGCAGTCAGTTATTTCCTAAGCTGGTTGAAAAAGGAGCGCCTTTCTACGCCGTCAATATGGATTTTGAATGGGTAGACATCGGTAAAGTTCCCGACTACTGGCAAGCCATTCGAGATGTTTTACTCAGATACATCAAAAACGTTCAAATTCCAGGAATGGAGGTCAAACCCGGCATTTATACCGGACTGAACGTTGCGGTTAATTGGGATAAAGTCGATATTACCGGGCCAGTTTACATCGGAGGCATGACTAAAATTGAAGATGGGGCTAAAATTATTGGCCCTTCGATGATCGGGCCGAATTGCTGGATCTGTAGCGGAGCAACGGTCGATAACAGCATCATTTTTGACTATTCTCGTTTGGGATCGGGCGTTCGATTGGAGAATAAACTAGTATTTGGACGCTACTGCGTCGATAAAACTGGTGCTTCTATCGATATGCAAGCCGCCGCCCTCGATTGGTTGATTAACGATACCCGCAAAACGCTTAATGTTGAGGAGACGCAAGAACATCAGGCGATCTTTGCTTTGTTGAATAAGGAATCATAGGGATTGGGGATTGGTGATTGGGGATTGGGGAATTGGGGAAAGGAGAAACTTTGCATAGATTTTTCTCCCTTGTCCTCCTTGTCCCTCTTGTCTTCCTTGTCACTGGTCACTGATAACTGATAACTGATAACTGAAAAAGTGTCCCAGTCACCGATATCCCAGTTACTAACTAACAAACTGAGGCATAATTTCCGCACAAGAAAATAAGCCGTAGATACCGCGACGGTGTAAAGTTTTTCCGGCTTTGAGATAGCCAAATGCAGGGCCACAAACATTAGCAGCCATACTGGTTTCATCTCCTAATATAAAGGTGTGAGTAGAAATTTTGCCCTCAAATGTTCGTCCCGTAACTTTAACGTTGGTACTCAATGGCTTTTTGGGATTGCGCGTATCGACGACACCGCCAACCGTAACCCGATCGCGATCGCAAATTCCTGCTAACTCTAATATGATATCGTCGGCGTGTTCCATGCCTTCTAACGCTAGGATACCGTTTGTTTTATCCAAAAGCGCCTCTACTTGAGCATCGCTCATTTGGCTGGCTTTTTCTACGTCATAACCTGGTAGGTGAGCGATATCTTCGCGAATCGTCGCTTTATAAGCTTCCCAGTTGGCAATTCCTACACCAAATGTAATTTTAACGCTGTGAATCTCGGTGTAGCTTTGTGCTGCTAGGGCTGTGGCTGCCGTTAACAATCCCGGTGTTGCGCCGCATCCGGTCATATAAGTGATTCCTGCTGCTTGCAACTGGTCTTGCAATTGCAACAATTGTTCTACCGCGCTAGTACGCTTGAGCGCATCGACTAACACGCCTCGCCAACCAGATTGGATAAACATCCGCGCCACATCTGCCATGAAGGTGTTGGGCAAGTTGGGCAATGCTAGGAAATAGCCGTCTGCATTGGCTTTTTCTAGCAATTCTTGAAGGCTATTATTGCTGAGGGTTCCATAGGGATCTACATAGCCAACCGAACCGCGATCGCGTACTGTAGCAATACAAGCATCTCCATCCAAGCCAGCCTCATGATAAGCATATCCTTTGCGATCCGCGACTGCGATCCATTTCATTTGTGCTTTGGGTTCGAGAATTCTTGCTGCTGCTTGCCCTAATCCCCCAAACCCTAACACTCCTACTCGGATAACTCCATCTGCACTCATAACTTTTCTTCTTGTTACTTAGACCGATTTTTATTATCCGTTGCGATCGCTCGTTGACGAGCAATTTTTTGCTAAATATTAATTTATCCAAAATAGCAAAAATGTTTTTTTACCAGAATTTCCACCAAGGTTTTGCTCCTGGATAAAGTTCTCCAGCAACAAATTCTCGACCGCTTTGGCTAACGCAAAAATAGACCCAGTAACAACTACTAACTCCATTATTGTTGCGATCGGTCGCGATTTGTCCGGGTTCGATCCACCCATGCTCGTCGATATCGTACCACTCTTTAAATTGTTTTTTGCTAAAATAGCCGCCCGTTACGGTGTTGAGAATATAAATGCTACCATACCGAGAATAAGCAGCAAATTTTTCGACTCGAATCTTTTCATTGCATAGATTGATTAGGGTCGTATTATAGTAATATTTTCTGCGATCGCTCTGATTTTTTTCGTGTACAACTCTGAGAAATCTGTTTCCAAACCTAAGATTTTCTGGAACGAGGATTTCTTGTAAGCGTTTTTCTTCTTTGCGAATGAAATTAATCCATCTAGGCAAGGGATAAAATATGTTTTCTGCATCCAAAATTTCACCGCTTGGATAAGCAACGATAAATGCTAGTACGTCCTTGTAACTAAATATTAAACCTTGTTCGACTTGTAAACCCGCGCGATCGAACTTGACAACTCGCATCCATTGTGTAGGCTTTTCTAGAGGATAACCAATAAAAAATTGATAGTCTCGATTGTGTTGAATATAGGTTTGTAAACGAATTAATACCGAATTAGAAGGACTTTGCATTGTCTTTTATCTTTGCTCAAAACTAAAATTGAATCCTTACAATTTTCTTGCTTTGGTCAGAGCCATTCTGTTAGGCGTGCGCGGAGCGCAATCGCACTTTCGGCTGCCTAATTATCTACCATAAGGAGGATACCAAAATTTTAAAACTATGCATACGCTAACAATCAACCTCAGCAATGTCCGAACTAGTAAAGACTGTTGCTGAAGTTCTGTATATTTTTGTTACAGCCAGTGTTTTTGAGAAATTTTTGCTCTTGACTGAAATGAAAAGTTAAGCGAAACTTACAAACAACTAGAGTAAATCGCTCACTAAATATTAAATTTTGCTAAAATCCGATCTATATTGCTAAGTTAACTCAAGATTATTGTTAAGTAACTTGGCAAAGCAACATAGTCTTCTCCCAAGACAAACACCATAATCCAAAACGGAGGAAGAGAAGGGATCGACCTATGAATATGGAGACTTTGGAGTTCATTATCTATCCCGATGGTCGAGTTAAAGAAACAGTGACAGGCATCGTTGGGTCATCTTGTCAAGAGGTAACGGCAGCGATAGAAGCTCAACTCGGCAAGGTGGTGTCTGTGGAGAAGACATCGGAACATTATGCCCAAACCGTCAACCAATCAGCTAAAACTAGCAACCAAGCTACTTTCAGCGACTGGTAAATTTTTTTCGACAATCTACTTTTTGTAAAAACTCATTCAACACAACCGTTTAGGAATTATGTCGCACTTTAGCAATATCAAAACCCAAATTCGTAACTTGTCCTCTCTCAAAGCAGCCCTTACCGAGATGGGTCTGGATTGGAAAGAAGGGCCTATTCCAGTAAGGGGATATCAAGGTCAAACCCGTACCGCTGAGGTCGTAGTAGAACAAAAGAACAACTACGATATCGGTTTTAGCTGGAATGGCAATGAATATGAATTAGTTGCCGATTTACAATATTGGCAGCAACCTCTATCAGTAGAAGGTTTTTTGAGAAAAGTAACGCAAGGGTATGCCTTACAAACCGTGCTTAGCGAATCGAACAAGCAAGGGTTCCAAGTTTCCGAACAACAAAAGAATGCAGATGGTTCTATTCGTTTAGTCGTCCAACGTTGGAGTGCCTAATGGCTGATTCCCCAAACCCCGATACAGAACGCTCTGGTTTAGAGCCTGAGTTAGGGGGCATCTTTCGAGATGTCCCAGAACGCTCTGGGTTTGAGCCGGAACTAGGGGGCGAACTGCGGCAAGAAGGCGTTTACGTCGATGAAATCACTTGTATCGGCTGCAAACACTGCGCCCATGTTGCCCCAAATACTTTCTACATCGAACCGGAGTACGGGCGATCGCGAGTTTTTAACCAAGATGGCGACGCAGAAGAAACTATCCAAGAAGCCATAGACACTTGTCCTGTGGATTGCATTCATTGGGTCAACTATTCCGAACTAAAACAATTAGAGGAAGAACGAAGATACCAAGAAATCAAGCAACTTGGATTTCCTTCAAGCAACCGTGCAATCCCCTTGGCAAAAATGAAGGAAATAGCCGCTAAAAAATATCCAGCCTATCCAGTCGCAAAACAAGAGTAAAAAGTTAATATTCTTTAACCTTGTTATCAAAACAAGCCTCAATGGATAAGTCCCGTTGAGGTTTTTTTTATCGGGCTTCGCCCTTCTCTGTTGCAGGTTCCAGGACTAGGCGTTTTGGTAGCAATCACCAAAACGCTGACGGGGTGAC
>JALOOL010000192.1 GCA_025454425.1 Hydrococcus sp. Prado102
GGAAGTTTGAGGCAACTAGGGGCGTTGAGACGACAGAAACAATCTACTGCGGCTGTTCGGGAAACTCCCCGCTCAGCTTGCGGCGGGGAGTAGTTCATACAAACATCCTATTTAATTTTTAATCTGCACGACGTGAGGTATGGAATAGAAGCCAATCTCGTCAAAGAAATCTTTTTCTTACCAGAACTAACTCCTATCGCCGAAGCCCCGATTGATATCGTTGGCATCCTTAATCTGCGGGGAAAAATCGTTCCGATAATGCACCTCGATTTGCGATTGGGAAACTCGATTCAGGAGTGTAAAATTAGCGATCGCGTTATCGTCTTAGAATGCGATGGATTGATTATTGGTGTAGTCGTTAATGATGTCAAAGAAGTTCGGCCGATTGCATCGAACATCATTGAAACTACGCTAGATTACGGACGAATTAGTAAAATTAATCCTGCCTTTATAGCTGGAGTTGCTAAAGAAAAGGACGAATCCATTATTCTGCTCGACTCACAGGCATTAATTCGCGAACCCGATGCCGTCAAAAATCTGGCAGACGAAGGACAAACAGAAGAAGATTTTGATAGTCGCGCAACCATTATCACTGTTGGTAATTTTTATCAGTCTTGTTGTCCCAATGCCACGCCCCAGGAAAAAGCAATTTTTCGGCGACGCGCTGAGAATCTCAGACAGGCAAGTTTTGAGGAAACCTCAGAAGTTGCAGGACAAATGCCCGTCGCAGTTATCGGACTGGGGGGCGAACATTTTGGGATCGATCTCGATACGGTGCGCGAGTTTATTAACGTTCGCAGCTATACGCCGATTCCCTGTTGCCCCAAACACATCGTCGGCAATATGAATTTGCGAGGCGAAATCCTAACCCTAGTCGATATTCGCAGCGCCCTAAATCTTCCTGCAACAACAGTTAACACTGGCACGAAAGCAGTTGTAATTCATGTTGACGATATCGTGGCTGGATTGCCAGTCGATGAAGTCTTGGATGTAACGTATTTGCATCCTGAAACAGTCAATCCCGTTCCTGTTGCAGTCCCTGCGGGAAGTGAGGCATATCTCAAAGGGACTGTTTCTTATCAAGAAAAAACCCTCAGTCTGATTGACTTGCCCGCACTAATGGCAAAAGGCGAGCTAATTGTAGACGAAAAAGTTTAACAAATACCAAGGCGACGATCCCCCCTAGCCCCCCTTATTAGGGGGAAATCATAAAAAATCCCTTTCCAAAGGGGATTTAGGGGGATCGAAATAGCAAAAACTACTAACAAAAACATACAAACACAAGGAGAAACAAACTATGTTAGATAACTTAGGTATTCGCGGTAAATTATTTGCCAGTTTCGGCGTAATGATTGCCTTGATGGGGGGTGTAGGCTATGTCGGTTGGTCTAACACTCATCGGCTTGGGCAAGAAGCAGAAGATATGTACCGAAATCAACTTCGGGGAGCAGTCGCGCTGGCTAATTCCGAATCGGCAATGTGGAAACTTCGCTACGGTTTCCCTCAGTTCATCGTTCAGCCAGAGAAACGCGCAGAAATTAAGACTGACGAACCGAAGCAATATGCACTTATCAAAGAAAACTTTGATGAATTTAGATCCCTTGACTTAACTCCCGAAGAAGCCGCTGCTTTCAAGGATTTGGAAGAAATTTATACTAAATACATTGCTGCTAGACCTCGCTGGTTTGAGTTAATCGAAGCAGGAAAAACTCAAGAAGCTGCAACTTACCGCGCCGCAACGACAACGCCTTTTGGGGCTGAAACCGTGGCAGATTTGAACAATCTGATCAATCTTCAGCGGGAAGTAGCAAGCAAAAAATTTGAGACAATCCAAGCGCAGCAACAAGGGATGATCTTTTTGATGCTAATTGCTATGGTTATCGCATTGGTACTAGCAGTCCTTTTAACGTTGTACGTGAGTGGGAGCATTACCAAACCCGTTCTTTCTTCTGTCAGCCGCATTGCTTCTTCTTCTAATGAAATTGCCGCTACCGTCGAACAACAAGAACGCACGGTCAATCAGCAAGCTGCATCGGTCAATGAAACCAGCACCACGATGGGCGAATTAGGGGCTTCTTCTCGCCAAGCTTCCGAACAAGCCGAAGCTTCCGCCTCTGCTGCTCGTCAAGCACTCAGCCTAGCAGAAGAAGGAACCAAGTCGGTAGAGTCTACCATGTCGGGTATCGAAAACCTCAGAGATAAAGTAAGAGCGATCGCAGAACAAATCATGCGTTTGAGCGAGCAAACCGGACAAATCGCCGGAATTTCTGACTTAGTAGCCGATCTTGCCAATCAAACGAATATGCTTGCCCTTAATGCCGCCGTAGAAGCCGCTCGCGCAGGCGAACAAGGTAAAGGCTTCAGCGTCGTCGCCAGCGAAATTCGCAAACTTGCCGACGAAAGCAAAAAGTCAGCCGAGAAAATTAACGCACTGGTTATGGACGTTCAAGCTGCCATGAACAGCACCGTTATGGTGACAGATGAAGGTACTAAAACCGCCAACGAAGGCATCAAACTGGCACAAGGAACCGCAGAAGTCTTTACAGGCATGGTGGATGCAATTAATAACGTATTCGTCAACAACCAGCAAATCTCGCTGTCTGCCAAACAACAGGCGATCGCGGTAGAACAGGTACTAGAAGCTATGAACAGCGTCAACCTGGGAGCAAAAGAAACGGCAACTGGCATCTCTCAAGTCAAAGTCACTACCAACCAACTGAGCAAAGCTGCTGAAGACCTCAAGCGGATGGCACAACAAGTCATGATGGCAGCTAATGCTTGATCCTTTAGGAGTTCAGTAAAGACGCGAAATTTCGCGTCTTTACGGGAGTGCAGAAGTTCAGTAGGCAAGAATGCCATCGATTGCTCAACTTGAGGCGGCGAGCAAATTATTAATCGCTTACTTCAAAGGAATTATCGAAAAATCAAATTCCTAAACTACTTTCCTTTTGAACTCCTCATAAAGACACAAAATCTCGCTCCTGAACTACCAAACTATATTTCATTCAACCAAATTCATCACTATGTTTAACAATCTCAAGCTCAGAGGACGTATTCTTAGTGGATATTCTATTCCTATAGCAATGTCTTTACTAGTAACTGGAATCGTTCTAGTTAATGTTGATGCTGTCAAAAATAAGTTCGTCTTGACAGAAATTTCTCATGACGTTCTTGATGAAATCAAGGATATGGCATTTGAAATTACAAATATGCAAAAATCGGCTCGCGGTTATCTAATTGCTAAAAATGACACTTCTTTGGCGCAATATAAACAAGAAAAAGATGAGTTTCTTGAGCTTGCCGAAGACTTAAAACAGAAAGTTGAAAACGAGCAACAGCTAGCAGCGTTAAACAATATTATTTCTATAGGTCAAGAAGTTGCTACTTACAACCAAAATCTAATCGATCTGGTCAATCGAGGCAAACAAGCAGACGCGACCGCTATCTGGGCAAAAGGAGAAGGTCGAGACTTAGCTGAAGAACTTGAAGAAATAGTTGAAGCTTTTGAGAAAAGAGAAAAAGAAATTCTTGAAGAAAGAATTCAAAAAGAACAAACCGCGCTTAATAATCTCAATATTATCGTTATTTTAGGCAGTTTATTTTCTACTGCTGCCTCGATCGCATTAGGTCTTTGGATTGCATCTGCTATCAGCAGGATTATCGCCCAAACCACCAATAAGATTGCCAGTTCTGCCAATGAAATTGCTACTACTGTCGAACAGCAAGAACGCACCGTCACTCAGCAAGCCACTTCGGTAAACCAAACCAGTTCCACAATGGATGAATTAGGAGCTTCGTCACGTCAATCGACAGAGCAAGCGGAGAGTTCTGCATCGAGTGCGCGTCAAGTTTTAGATGTGGCAGAAACAGGTACGAAAACCGTACAGCAAACGATGGAGGGGATGAGTACGCTAAAAGAACAAGTCAGAGCGATCGCCGAACAAATTCTACGTTTGAGCGAGAAAACGGGACAAATTGCCAATATATCCGAATTAGTTGGAGATATTGCCAACCAAACGAATATGCTCGCCCTCAACGCTGCTGTAGAAGCCGCTAGAGCAGGAGAACAAGGCAAAGGTTTTAGCGTTGTAGCCAGCGAAATTCGCAAACTTGCCGACGAAAGCAAGAAATCTGCCGAGAAAATAAATGCTTTGGTAATAGATTTGCAAGCCTCTATGAATAGCACGGTAATGGTGACGGACGAAGGTACTAAAAAGACAGATGTAAGTATCAAACTCGCTCAAGAAACTGCCAAAACCTTCATCACTGTAACAGATGCCGTCAACGGTGTTTTTATCAACAACCAACAAATTTCTTTGAGTGCTAAACAACAAGCGATCGCCGTGCAGCAAGTCCTTGAAGCAATGAATTCAATTAACTTAGGCGCAAAAGAAACCGTTGCTGGCTTTAGCCAAGTCAAAGTCAGTACTCAACAACTTAATGAAGCAGCTAAACAGTTGCAAGCACTTGTATAAAAGTCATAAGAATTTAGGAGTTCAGGAGTTCGGTACATAAAAATGCAAGTAGTACAAGAAGAAAAAATAAACCGGGAAGCCGCACAAAGCTTTCAAGACTTAATTGTTTGGAGAAAAGCCCACCAACTCCCAAAACTCCTAAAACTCCTACGACTTGGGCGCACGCCATGCGCCCCTACACTCCTGAACTACTAAACTACTAAACTACTCAAAAAAACCATGTATATAGAAGACGCAGAATTAAGAGATATTTATAAAGCAGCTACGACAGAACGCTTGCAATCGCTGGAAGCGTCTCTGTTACATTTAGAAAAGAATCCGAGCGATCGCGATCGATTAGAAGCTTTCTTGCGAGAAGCGCACACCCTTAAAGGCGATTCGCGGATGTTGGGGGTAAAAGATGTCGAAACCCTCATCCATCAAATGGAAGACCTCATGGCAGCCGTCAAGCGCGGCGAGAGCGTTATTAGCTCTGAATTGTGCGATCGCCTGTATCGCGGAATCGATGCCATTCGCAAACTAGTTCGCGAAGCCGTTACGGGCGTATCATCGGGCGTGAATACATTTCTCGTCTTAGCAGAGTTGATGGGCGCTCAATCCAATACTATAACGCCAGAAGTTGCCCCAACTCCTACTCAAACAAATGCAAACGGACACGAGAATTTAAGCGATGATTTCTTGTTTGCTGATTTTGCCGCAGTTATTAGCAACCAGACAGAAATTCCCAGTAGCGAACAACCAACTGCTATTAAGGAAGAACCCGTTGAAAGCGAACCAATTCTAACTGCTGAAAGTATCGATACCATAAGAGTTGAAGCTAGCAAACTCGATGCACTGATGCGACAAGCAGGAGAACTCAGCATTGCCAACCTGCGGATTGCGAGGCGTACCAGCGATCTCGAAGAAATTTTGAGACTGTATGAAGAATGGAGTCGCGATACTTCCGTGAATCGTTCCGTCCTCAGACAACTCGATCCCAAGTTCAAACAAGTTCAAGACTACTGGAAACGTGCTGAAACTCGTCTAGAAAAACTAGGCAATCTGGTAAGTTCTCTCAAAGCTGCTGCAAGTGAAGATAGTGCCAGTCTCGAAAGTATCAGCAATAATCTCGAATCTGGCATTCAAAACCTGAGATTGCTACCGCTAGCCACCGTATTCAATCTCTTTCCCCGTATGGTAAGGGATTTAGCCAGACACGTCGGCAAACCAGTCAAGTTAGAACTTGAAGGTGGAGAGACGCGGGTAGATAAGCGCATTATCGAAGAAATCAAAGATCCTTTATTACATATTATTCGTAACGCGATCGACCACGGAATCGAAACTCCCGAAGAACGTCAAAGCAAAGGCAAACCCAGTCGGGCAATCATTCGTCTGAAGGGTTATCAGCGCGGCGATAGCATCATTATCGAGGTAATAGACGATGGACGCGGATTAGATCTCGAAGCCATCAAAAAAACGGCTCTAGGACGCGGCATTATCCAAGAAGAAGAACTTGCCAGCCTCTCAACCGAGCAAATCAAAGCTCTTATCTTTACTCCAGGCTTTTCGACTCGTTCCGAAGTTACAGAAATTTCTGGTAGAGGAATTGGTTTAGATGTAGTACGCACCAATGTCGAACGTCTCAAAGGAAGGATTGAAGTCGAATCGGTTCCCACTGAAGGCTGCGAATTTCGCATTCATTTAAATACCAACCTTTCCACTACCCACGTCCTGATTGCTCAAGTCAACCAAAATTCTTATGCTATTCCCGTCGAGTCGGTGGAAACAATGTTATTGCTGTCTCGACAAGAGATCTTTTCAATCGAAGGCTCTGGGACGATTACCTTTGAAGGTCAACCCGTATCCGTGGTTTGGCTGGCAGATTTGTTAGAGTTGCCCGTCTCTACTCCTGCTTCTCCCCAATCCGCTAACACCGCCGCCAGGAATTTATCTTGCATTATTCTTAAAATTGGGACAGAACGACTGGGAGTTTTAGTAGATGCCCTTTTAGACCGCCAGGATATCTTCTTAAAACCACAAAGTAAACTGCTCAAACGCATTCGTAACATCTCTGGGGCAACTATTCTGGGCAATGGGGAAGTTTGTATGGTTGTCAATCCTCAAGATTTGCTCAAGTCCATCCATAAAGGTAGTAGAACTGTTGCTCATAGCGTTGTTGAGGAAGTTAAAATCAAGGATAAGATTCTGCTCGTGGAAGACTCGATTATCATTCGCACCCAGATGAAGCGATTATTAGAAGGGGCAGGATATGACGTTGCGATCGCCGTTGACGGATCGGAAGGTTTTAACAAACTTAGAACGGGCAATTATGATGCGGTGGTTTCCGATGTGGAAATGCCCAATTTGAACGGATTGCAACTGACAGCGAAGATCCGCCAGCATCGAGAATATAGCGAAGTGCCGATTATTCTGGTGACTACTTTGGCATCGGCTGAAGATAAGCGTCGCGGTGCAGAGGCAGGTGCTAATGCTTATCTAACCAAAGGTGATTTTGACCAAAAAGTGTTGATTGAGACGTTAAAACGTCTGATTTAAACTAATGCTATCGGCTTTGCCGCTGCCCGGAGGGCAATCGCGATATAGTAATAACTCTATTTTACTTTGTTCTATTGAGGAAAAAACACTCTCTCAAAAGGTTGCTTGCGGTATCGTCGGTAAACATCAAAGTCACTATCCAACGTCGCGATCGCAGCAATCTTCAGGCGTTCCGAAATTGCAATTAGGCTAAGATCGGCAAAATCCCCTGGCAGATCTGCGTATTGAGCATTTAGCTCGGCAATGCGCAACGTTTTTGGAGATAGTCAGCGATCGCGCTTTTTCGTTGAGAACGTTCTGATAAGTCAGTCGGAGCATCTTGTAATAGATGTTGTGGATGTCCCCTTTGTCTTTCAACAACAGTTTTACCGAGTTGTAAAGTCAGCCAGCGATCGCGAATTAAACGCTTGATTAATTCACTCCGATTAGGCGCTTTTTCACTAGCTAGAAGATCTGCTAGTTTTTGTTCTGTTTCTTCATCTAATCTGACAGTAAGCATTGTTATTTAGTACTTGTTATACTTGTATTACAAATTTACCTCATGCCCCAAACCCCTATTAAAATTCTCTTAGTCGAAGATTCGCCCGTCGCTATGGCAATTCTTCAAAAAGTGCTTCAATCTTCACAAGAGATAGAAATTGTCGGGACTGCTCGTAACGGAAAAGAAGCCTTAGACTTGATTCCTCAATTAGATCCTCATGTCATTTGTACGGACTTTCACATGGCACAAATGGACGGTTTGGAGTTAACGAGGCAAGTAATGGCAAAATACCCCAGACCTATTTTAGTCATCAGTAATTCGGTGCAAGCAGACGACCCCAAGAATATATTCAATCTTATGCAAGCTGGGGCGATCGATATTTTCCCAAAACCTACAACCGGACTGCCTTCAGATTACGATCGCGTTAGACAGAGTTTGGTTACTAAAATCAAGGTTCTTTCTGGTGTCAAAGTCTTTACCAAACCACTGTCAAAAACGGTTCCAAGCAAAGTAGAAATCGTTCAAACTCCCTCAATCAAAACCACTATCCCAAAGTCATTTAAAGTGACTGCTCCCATTAAAATTGTTGCCATCGGCGCTTCTACAGGCGGGCCTCAAGCATTACAAAAAATTTTGTCTCCCTTACCCAAAGATTTTCCCGTACCGATTATTTGTACCCAGCATATTAGCGAAGGATTTTTGCAAGGTTTGGTAGATTGGTTGGCATCGGAATGTCGCTTAAAAGTTACGATAGCAACCGAAGGCGAGTTGCCCTTACCAGGAACCGTTTATTTTGCCCCAGATAACAGTCATTTAGAATTAAATTCTTTAGGTAAATTAATTTATAAAGCTTCTGGCACGGTAGACGGTCACTGTCCTTCAGTTACAGTTATGTTTCAATCTGCCGCCAAGTTTTATAGCAAGGCAACTTTAGGGATCTTGCTTACGGGAATGGGGAAAGATGGGGCAGCGGGAATGAAGGCAATTGCGCAAGCAGGAGGCATGACGATTGCCCAAGACGAGGCAAGTAGTGTAGTGTTCGGAATGCCGAAAGAAGCGATCGCGATCGGTGGGGCACAATATATTCTACCAGTTCAAGAAATCGCTCCCTCGTTGCTCAAAATTCTCAACCTATAGCGTTTCTCAATCGGTTGTGTCGGTCAGAATTCAACGTAATATTTACAACAAGCGATCGCACTCCCGAACAAAATTCCAATAATTTATACTTGACAAGTAAATTCTATGTGTCCTGGTTGGGTAAAAACGGATATGGGTGGAGATGCTGCACCGCGATCGCCCTCTCAAGGTGCAGATACGGCGATTTGGTTAGCAACTGAGGCTTCGCGTAACGAGACGGGTAAATTTTGGCGCGATCGCTCTGAAATTTCTTATTAAATAATTTTTTTGAGCGAGCAACTAAGATCGCGACCTCGACTAAATCAACAAGCAGGAGGAAGGGGGAAAAAGAAAAGGTTCGGTCTTTTCTTAGCCTCACAAGGAGCGATCGCATACTTTTAGGACTTACGCGCTTATCAACTTTTTTACACTACCTATATCGTAGAGTGGGCAATGCCCGCCCGAAAATTAGGGTTTTGGCTTTAGTCCTGACTTTGTTAAAAACATACCCCTGAGAGAATCCCCATTACCCCTTACTTCGAGAAGCTGCTAGATGTTAGAAACCTTGACGTGTTCCTGGGCAACGAACCAGGTGTTACAATTTTGTGAGCCGATTTCTTCACCCAACACAACCAATAAATCGTCGCCTTTTGGCTCAGAAGAGAGCAGGTAATAAATGCTTTTATTTTCTACCTGATACCAAGTCGTACCCTTCCCATCGGGATCTTCCTGTTGCAACAGTGTTATGTCTCGTTCATCAATCTTAAAAGAAGTTCCCGATGAGTTAGAAATCTCTAATTTTGTTTTAACGTTCCATCGCTGTTTGAAATCTTCTTGCATTTGCAAAGGAACGACTTCTTGTATAAAAACTAGAGCATTTTCGTGATTATCATTGATAGAATTAGTTTTTCCATAAGAACTAGGTAAATACTCCAGATATAAAGGGGATGTGTCGGAGGCTGGAGTTTGGTCTATTCCTACACGCCACTTTTGAGTAAATTGTTCGATGATAGTTTTATCTGCGAGTTTGGTATTAATGTGAAGTTGCAGCCACTTTAAAGCACGCTTATGAACATCTTGCTTTTGCAGGTTGTTGTATGTGGCATAATCCTTAAACGCATCTCTCAAAAAGCTAGGAGCAGACGAGGCCGGATTTGTCATGGTAAATATTCCTTACAAGGTATAGAGATGTTGGCAATTTTAGATTTAATAATCAATTCCAGGATTTGTGCCGCTATGACATCAAGCTGGACGCGAAATTCTGCAATTAATCTGTAGAATTGTCTCTTCCCTGATTTCAAGGAATTTATGCAGTACGCATTAAGATATGACCTACTAACTATATCGCCAATTACTAATTAAATCCAGGCTGTACCATATTAGCTATAGTTACAAAACTAATTTCAGGGAAACGAACGATTTTATCTTTTATTTTCGCCTAAAACTTCTAAAATTGCCTCTAATTCATCCCAAGTAACACTATCTAAAACTACTATTTCTCCAGGTAAAACTATAATTCTCTTAACTTCTAGTAGCATAGTTTTTTAAAATCTAAACTATCTCATAGCAAGGGTTTGCTTGCGATTTGGCGGTGGAAAAATGCGCTCGATTTCTTTAAAATCTTCTTCGGTTACATTTATATCTAAAGCTGTACGATTTTCCTTAATATGTATAGGATCGATCGCTTTAGGGATAGAGATAACATTATTCTGTCTTAATAACCAATTAAGAGCGATTTGAGTTGGTGTAGCATTATATTTTGAAGCGATCGCAATTAATTGAGGATGGTTAACAAAAGCTTTTTGTTCTACTGGACAATAAGCCATGATAGGAATGTTGCGATCTTTGCACCAAGGTAATAAGTCCCATTCAATCCCGCGACGCATTAAATTATATAGCACTTGATTAGTCGCGAGCGCATTTCCTCCAGATAAAGACAATGCTTCTTCCATATCGTCAGTATCAAAGTTACTTACGCCGTAATCTAAGATTTTTCCTGCTTGCTTGAGATGCTGTAGTGCTTCTAGGGTTTCCGATAAAGGAATAGAGCCTCGCCAGTGAAGTAAGTATAGGTCTAAATAGTCGGTTTTGAGTCTCGATAGAGAGCGATCGCAAGCTTTAATTACACCTTGGTAACTGGCATTATAAGGATAAAATTTACTAACTAAAAATACCTCGTCTCGACGACCAGAAATCGCTTCAGCAACTACTTTTTCTGCACCTCCTTCACCATACATTTCCGCCGTATCGATTAAAGTCATGCCTAACTCAATTCCCAGACGCAGCGCATCGATTTCCGCCTGTTTTTGGCTGGTTTTTTCACCCATGCGCCATGTTCCTTGTCCGAGAATCGGTATTTCTCTTCCTGATGGTAGTTTTAGTATTTTCATGAGGCGATCGAGAAAGTCATCTTATTTTTGATTATGACAAGATTTTTAAAGAGGTGGATGGATAAACCGTAGATTTTTCCCTTAATGCGATCGCACCACCGAGCAACTTCCCAAAAAATCCGTCTACCATTCAAAAAAATACCGCTAACCGCCAAAATCAACTCCTATATTTGCCTAAAAATCGATAGTCTAGCTAAGAGAAAAACTTTCTTGTTCAATTGCACTTATGCCCGATCGCTTATCTCGAAATACCAAGTCACTTTCTAGTCTG
>JALOOL010000193.1 GCA_025454425.1 Hydrococcus sp. Prado102
GCCGCGATCGCGGTTAATATTACAAATGACGACGACATCGATGTCGGGATGGTTGACCAGTTGCTGCCAGGAATTACACGACTCGATAGAATAAGTTTTACAGAAGGCTTCTGTATTTTCTGGCGTATTTCCCGTTACTGCGATAACTAAGGCGCGATCGTCTTCTTGAAATGCTTCTGTGCGTCGTTTGGCTGCGTATCCCGTCCCTAAGATTCCAATTTTTAAGGGAAGTTTTTGGGTTTGATTCATTATTCGATTTTGGATTTTAGATTTTAGATTTTGAACTTTGAACTTTAAAAACTGTTTGCTAAGTACAATTCATCATTAGCAGCTATAACTATAATTAATACTAATTAATGAGTGGCTTGAGGCTGAAAACGCCAACCAAACGCAGTATTCAAGCTCCTCATATTACGAGATTATAAGGAATGTATAAATTCGCAAATTCTCCTAACATTACCTTACGCCAATCTATAAGTAAAACTTATTTTACATTTGATTAAGAATTTCATTGCTAATGCCCTTCAAACTCAGGAGCTTTTTCTCTTAGTATCAGAGATGAAGCTTACTTAAGCAAATAAATATCTAGCTCGACCGATGAATTTTAGGCGCTAGTAAGCTAATCCTGCCGCATTTACTTAAAATACAAGGAGAAATACATGGCATCTTACAAAGTAACTTTAAAAACTCCCGATGGCGATCATACTATTGATGTTCCTGATGACGAGTACATTTTAGACGTTGCTGAAGAACAAGGTCTAGACTTGCCATATTCTTGCCGTGCTGGTGCTTGTTCTACCTGTGCTGGTAAGTTAGAGTCTGGTTCGATCGATCAGTCCGACCAATCTTTCTTGGATGACGATCAAATGGAAGCTGGATATGTTCTAACCTGCGTAGCTTATCCAACTTCTGATTGCACGATTACAACTCACCAAGAAGAAGCGCTGTACTAATCTACTCTTGTTGAGTTGGAGGGCTAACCCTCCAACAATGGCTAAGCTGGCAGGAACGTACTTATAGACGCTCCTGCTTTATTAATTATTTGCTATTCTAACGATTATTTTTCAAAAGCAACATTTACCAGAATTTTCATTGGACTATGCTGTTTGAGTCGTTCTAATTGTAGGCGATCGCGCACCAGCAATGCGCCTGCAAACCCCAAAGAATTAACAGCAATAGATTCAAAACTTTCTTGCGATCGCGCCACGAGTAACATCCATTCTCGCGTAACTAGAAGGTTATATGCACCCGTTTGTCTATCTCCCTCAAAGGACAATCCCACCGATTCTAAGAGTGCCTGATAATATTCTAGGGTCATTCTAGCCGTTTCTAAAGGCGAATTGAAGGAAGCGAGATCGAATTTGATAAAAGCATGACGAAATGGAAGGGTTGAAAGGACTTCGACGGAATTTTGACACTGAGAAGACAAAAGTGCGGGTTCGATGGGAAGTGACGCGCCATTAGGGATGAGGGGAAAAGGAACTAATTGTAAATGTTTGTGTCGCTGACTCGCTCCTGCTATTTTACCCCCGTTATAAAACGCTAGTCCGTCAACTTCTGCGAGAGTCGTCCATAACGCCTCGAAATCTTGAATCGTCAACCACGATTCTTGTTCTTCAAAATCGCGAGTAATCATTAACAAATGATGGGGAACGACATTGTATTTATTTAAGATACAAACATGGGTATCAGAAAGGTCGGCGACCAATAAATCTTTTTCGTAGGGAAGAAAGGGATTAAAATCTTTTTGTTTCTTGTTCGCTTCATCTTTGCGGACTAAATTAGCTAAAATCCGCACGAGAAAATTAATTCTATTTTGCTCGATAAATTGATACTCTGTTGCAATCGTCTCCAATGCACCGCATTTGAGAGCATATTGAGTTTGTGCGATCGCTTTCGACCATAATAGACTTTCTTTTCGATCTTTTTTTAACATAGCGACCGCCTCTAAATGTGCGCCATGGCGCACAGATTACTAATTCTTTTCAATGGTTATTTTATCTCTATCAAGTCTAATTCCTTGAATATTTAATTTAGCAATTTGCTTATCTAAATATTGCTGTAACTCTTCGGTCGATATTCCAAATCTAGGAGCGAGTTCGTTAACGGGTAAGGTTAATTTACCAACTCTAAGCTTACTATCTTTATCGAAGCTGAGGCGACCGTTTTCCATCTTTGGCTGTCCGACTAATCCAACATAGATATCGACATCTTTAAGTTGAGGAAAGGTTTGAAGTGTTTTGTCTAAAATTGCTTTTTGCGTTTCATCTAAATTTGCTTCGGGGATTTCTGAAGGGTTAAAAACGCCTCCAATTTCTAAGGTGTTATTTTCTAAATGCGCTTTGATTGATTTTGCCGATTGGAGTAATTTACTGTATTGAGTATTTTCAGAAATTTTTTGAGACAATAATTGATTAATATCTTGGCTACCTAGTTGAATTTTTTTCGCGATCGCTCCATCAGTTTTATCGCTTGCTTGGATTGTGTTTGAGGCTTGATTTCGATACCAATTAGGAACAGAGGTAAAACCTCTCCAAAAATGGAATCCTCCTAAAAATCCTCCAATAATAGCTACAGAAAAAAGAATTAATAGTTTTTTGTTCATGGTTATTTATTCGTTAAATTAGAAAATATGGTTATATTTAGCCATTTTATTTTATTTGTGAAAAAAGCTTTATATTATTAAACTACTCCAGACACAGAGAGCGCTGAAGAGAGAAAAAAGAGGATCTTTTAGATTCGCTATATTTATAAAAATATACTTTTTTTATTCATCTTTTAATAACCAAAAACCACTATAAGTCATTCCCGAATCGTCGGGTTGAACGACCAGAAAATGTAATCCCAGACTAGCTTGTTTTCTTTGTTCGTAATTTTGAGCAGAGCGAGCAACTTCTTCATCTTCAAAAGTAGCAACTATCCAGCGATCGCTTAATCCCGATTCTAAAACTAATCCGCCCGATTTGCCAAGTTCGGTTGGAATAAAATTTAACGAAAATGGTTTAGCTTCTTGCAACCAACGCGCTAAAATCATTGATTTTTTACCGCCATAAATAATTGTTCCAGGAATAGCTATACTAGAAGCAATTCCTAAATTGATTGGGTAAAGAGATTCTGGCATATCTATAATTGGAATCGGGCGATCGCTAAAATAATCAATAATATCTCCAGCACTCAAAGTTACAAAACGCCATTCATCTCCCCAAACATTTTCGGGTAATGCTTGAGGGGGGAGTTTTTCTAGTTTAATCGGGTCATAATTTTCGTTATTAAATCGTTTTTGTAGTTCGGTTTTTAAAGCTTTTGTTCGTCGAGTTGTTTCGAGTTTAATTCCTAGTTTCTCTGTTACAGCTAATAATAAATTAACTGTTTGTGGACGAAAGACTTGAATGCGATCGGGCAAATTTCCTTGAATTGTTTGTTGTAATTGAGTGGTTAGCCAATCAGAATTAGCTTGAGATTGAGGACAGTTTGCTTCGTGAATAATATCTCCTTGTGGAGAGCAAATTAATAATTCCCAAATGGGTTTTCCTGCTTCATCTTTGCGGGTGTGTTTATAAAAATCTATTTGCCAGGTTTTCATAGTTAAAGCTTACGCTCCAGACGCGGAGGCGCAGAGAGTTACAATTACTATTATTAAGCTTTCATAATTCATAATTTTATGAGCGATTGGCTAGAAGTGGGTGTTATTGTTGCGCCACAAGGATTAAAAGGGGAGTTGAGAGTTAATGCTAGTTCTGATTTTCCCGAACGATTCGAGCAACCAGGCAAGCGTTGGTTGCAGTCTCCCGATGGCGATCGCGTTAAAGAAGTAGAATTGTTAGGAGGACGCTACGTTCCCGGAAAAAATTTATATGTCGTTCGACTGGCGGAAATTAAAGATATAAATGAAGCAGAGGAGTTACGAGGTTATAAATTACTCGTTCGTAGTTGCGATCGCCCTCAACTTGCAGAAGATGAATATCACGTCTCAGATTTAATCGATTTAGAGGTTTATCATCAGTTTACTAAAGAAAAGCTGGGTGTAATCAGCGATGTTTTGTGGGCGGGTAACGATTTATTAGAAGTTAAGCTAGATAAACAACCACAAGAAGAAAACTCTCAAGATATCATTCATGAAAGCGATAAATCTCAGAAAAAACCCAAAAAACAGAAACCGACAACAGTTCTTATTCCCTTCGTTAAAGAAATTGTTCCTGTTGTCGATCTCGAACAACGACGAATTGAAATTACGCCTCCTGCTGGATTATTAGAAATTAACTCCTCTGAGGAAAGAAATAGGCAATAGTTATTAGCAACCAAATAATTACGAATTACGAATTACGAATTACGAATTACGAATTACGAATTACGAATTACGAATTATTTGGTTAGTCCATCAACTTTTTGAACTCAATCGCCAAAATATCTACCGTCGTGCGAATTTGTTCTTCTGTGTGGTTGCAAGTTACAAAGAAACGCAAACGCGCAGCTTGGTGGGGGACGGAAGGATAAATCATAAAAGGAACGTTAATTCCTTGTTGAAAAAGCTTTTGAGACAACTGAATCGATTTTAAAGAATCGCCAACAATGATGGGAATGACGGGAGAACCTTTACTCATTCCCGTGTTGAGTCCGTATTGATTGGCGAGTTCTAGAAAGAGATGAGAACGTTCGTGCAAGTGCTTAACTCGTTCTGGTTCGGCTTTTAGGACTTGTATAGCTGCTAGGGACGCTGCTGCGTTAGGAGGCGAAATTCCAACGCTAAAGACAAAACCAGGGGCAGTATATTTAAGATACTCTACTAATGCCTTATTGCCTGCGATATAGCCACCACAGCTAGCAAATGATTTGCTGAGTGTTCCCATCCACAAATCGACATCGGCAGCATTAATATTATACAATTCTCCAATACCGCGTCCCGTCGCTCCTAAAACTCCGATTGAGTGCGCTTCATCGACTAGGAGAAAAGCCTTGTGACGCTTTTTGATTTCAACAAACTGGGGTAAATCGGGAATATCCCCATCAGTACTATAAACCCCTTCGATCGCGATTAAAACCCGTCTATAGCGGTGACGGCGTTCTTGTAAAATGCGATCGAGCATTTGCCAATCGTTGTGGGGAAAAGCAACTAGACTCGCTCCTGAGAGCATACAGCCTTGAATGATACTATTGTGACTGAGTGCGTCGTGAAGGATCAGATCGTTCTGTCCGAATAGATGGCTGATGGTGGTTACGTTAGTCGCGTGACCGCCTACGTAGACGATGCTGTCTTCAGTTCCAACGAAATCGGCAATTTCTCGCTCTAATTGGCGATGGATGGGTTTTTCTCCCGAAATCAGGCGGCTAGCAGACGAGGAAGTCCCGTAGCGATCGATCGCATCTTTTGCCGCTTGAGACACTTGGCGATCGCCACACATTCCAATATAGTTGTAGTTGGCGTAATTGATTAATTCTCGTCCATCAACCCAAGTGGTATTATTGACGACGCTTTCTTGCTGTGTAAAGAAAGGATTGCCAAGACCGCAAGCTTCTATTTCTTGGAGTTGTGCCTGGATTTGGCGGTATTCTGGATAAAGCTCGAAATGATAGTATTCTGGTGGAATTTCCGACGAATCCGATGTCTGGTTTTCCAGATTGGGAGAATCGAGCGATTTTATAGATTCTTCGTCCCCGCTTTCTGAGGCTAAATACTTAGATAACCCCTCAATTGTCGGATATTCCCAGACTACGGTAGGAGAAAGCCGACGACCGAGAAAATTTTCTAGATCTCCTGACAAATTGACCGCATCAACCGAACTCAATCCATATTCGGTTAAATCTTCTTGGCGATCTATTTCGTTGGGATCGAGTTCTAATAATTCTGCTAGCCTAGCTACTAACCAACTCGAAATTTCTATTTCACAAGGCGACGATCGCGATATCTTAGCAGTAATCTCTGCGTCCGTCCAATTATCAAAAGGCTGTCGATCCTCGTTGTCATTCCAGACTTGGTTCAACAGTGTCATGCTTCACTCCTTAACCACATCAAATATTCGCATCGCGCTTAGCGATGAGAAACTCAGACAAATAAATGGTTGCCTGAATAACAATTGGCTTATCATAGCACCTTTAACCGAAGAGTCTATTTGGTTCTCTTAACCGACATGAAGAACCGCATTATCTTATCTTATTTGCTATGTAAGTTAACAAAAAAGCTTTTTCTTTCCCAAGACGCTACTAAATTTAAGAAAATAGCGATCGCGGTTTAATAACTCGCTTATCGAGCCGAATTTTGTTAAATTAAGCATCGAGTCTTTGGTGTCACTCTATACTTTCAACTTAAATTTAAGACCTTTATCGAAATGATGGGGAAAATTATTTGATTCTTAAGGATGTGCTTGACTATACAAAGATTTTCTGGAAATTGTGGGAACGAGTAATTCGTTAGTGTTAATTTATACCTACTCATTATTGTATCCAAGGATTGAAGGCGATCGTTGTTACATTCTTTACAATAATTTATACCCAGCCTTGAATTTAAACGATTATTAAAAAGCTATCTTTACCTAACTAATATGAACCATAAAGAACTGCATATCTTACTTGTGGAGGATGATGAAGTAGATGTCATGAACGTAAAGCGAGCGTTTCAAAAAAATAATATTAGCAACCCGCTTTATGTCGCCTCCAACGGATTAGAAGCACTAAAAATGTTACGCGGACAAGGCGGTGAATCTCCTATTGTGCCTCCGTCTCGTCGTCTTATCTTACTCGATCTTAATATGCCAAAAATGGGCGGAATTGAGTTTCTACAAGTCTTGCGAACCGATTCAGAGTTAAAAGGAATCCCTGTTGTCGTATTAACAACATCTAATCAAGACCAAGACCGAGTAGAAGCTTATCAACTCAATGTAGCAGGATATCTGCTCAAACCCGTCACCTTTAAAAACTTTGTTGAGACAATGGCAACTCTAAATAAGTATTGGACATTGTGCGAAATGCTCTAAGCGAGCCAACAAAATAAAAGTTGATTCTGAGAATGAGGAATCAGGGAATATTCTGAATTTTCAAACTCATTCTAGATCGTTTACAAAAAAATATAAATAAATAGCTATTTATTTTCTCAAAAAATCATACTCGCTTGGCGAACCAAAAACTTTCTAACCTACAATATTTTCCCTACTCTTGTAAGTTATAAGTTATTTGCGATCGCAATTTGGGAGGAGAGTAGGATAGTCTATAATCTTCCTTTTCCCTCCCCCTTGTGCCCTCTGCCCTCAGCATAGCTGCCTTTATATGCGCTTCCCCACTTTTTTTAACAAATTATCTTTTAGTTAAAGCTAAGGTTAGAGATGGTCGAACGATGCAAGTGTCCATTAGTGGCAAACCGTTTTTCCATAAGCTGTCGATAAACTGCTTCATAACCTTCTACCATTTGCTGTACGCCAAAACGATTCGACACAATTTTTCTGATAGCATATCGATCTAGCTTAAGTGCTTTATCGATCGCGCCGATACATTCTTCAACACTCGTACACAGAAAACCCGTTTTGCCATGAGTGATGACTTCGGGGGCCGAACCTAAATTCATGGCAATCACTGGCGTACCCGCAGCCATTGATTCAACCATCACCAAACCAAAGGGTTCTTTCCAAGTAATCGGAAACAGCGTTGCTGATGCACCACCTAACAAAGCATTTTTTTGAAAATGATTTGCTTCGCCTAAGTATTGAATTTGTTCGCCATCGATATGCGGTTTGATTTCTTGCTCGAAATACTCTACATCAACCACATCGACTTTACCTGCCATTTTTAAGCATCGACCCGATTTTTTGGCAATTTCTATGGCAAGATGCGGCCCTTTTTCTGGCGATAGCCTACCCAAAAATGCTAAGTAGGGAGGTTCTTCTGGTGTAGGATGGAATTTATGGCTATCGATATTAATTCCGTTATACACCGTCGCAACGCAGTTTAAACCCAACTCAGGTTTCCGTTGAGCATTAGAAATGCTAACGTATGACTGATCTTTTGCATAGGCAAACATTTTTTCGTTATCGGGAGTGAAAACGCCATGTAACGTGTGAATTGTAGGCGTTTTTACCATTTTTGCGTAAGGCAATGCCGCGCATCCCATATGAGAGTGAATGATATCAAATTCTTCAGCCCGCTCGTATACCCGACCGAGTTGCAGCATCTCATAGATATAATATTCTTTTACGGCAGGATCGAGTCGCAAAGCACGCGGATGAATATGTTCGAGTTTGGCTTCTGTAATAGAATCTCCCGATGCGAATAGCGTTACCTCGTGTCCGCGACGCACCAGTTCGTCGGTCAATAAAGCGACTACTAATTCAATGCCACCATAAGTTACAGGGGGTACCCTTTCCCATAAAGGGGCAATCTGGGCAATCTTCATAATAATGTTCCTGTTAATTGGTATTTTATTAAATTCGCGAGCTTTTTAACTTGTTTAAAAACAGAATGGTTAGAAAGCCTATCAAAGTCAAAGTAAGCTTCTATACATTTTTTAACAAATTTTTTTTAAGCTTTACGACTTCCTTTCGATAGAAAGTTTTTATTTCTTTTGGTAGAAAAATATGATTTTTTTTTATAAGATAGTTTCTTTAGTAGTTTTTGAAGACGGTATCTCTGCTCACTTCAAGTATAATTAGCAAAAACTAAAAACAAATTGTCATCTCAAATAAATACTAAATCTCTGTAAAAAAATAATTATTTTATATTAAAAAAACATTAAAAATAGAGAATAAATTTAAAATAAAAAATGCAAAAACAGTTTTTTTATAACAATCACGATCGCCTAGATAGCAAGTTTATTTGATTGATGAACGTGGATTTTTGCCTAGTGCGAACGTCTGGCTCGCCGGAACTACAATATTCATAATTCACTTAGACTCGCTATTTTTACGTTAATTTGTTAATGCTTAAACCAATAAATCTGATAATATAGCAATAAAATAAATTTATGTTGATAATTGTTCTTTAGAAGTTTAAAATAAGCCTCCTATCGATCTAATGTCGTCTGACACTCTTTCTAATACCGCCAAGAAAACACTAATTGTCATTGTCAACTATAGAACATCAAGGCTGACAATTGATTGTTTGCATTCATTAATCAACGAAGTCCAATCTTTAAGCAATACAAACGTCGTTATTGTAGATAATGATTCGGGCGATCGCTCTTTAGAACAAATAGAAGCTGCGATTAATACCCAAGGTTGGAATTGGGCAACTACGATAGCAGGCGATCGCAACGGCGGCTATGCTTATGGAAACAATTTGGCAATTCGTCCGGCTCTTGCCTCGTCCGCTCCTCCCGATTATATCTTCTTGCTCAATCCCGATACTATCGTGCGATCGAAAGCGATAAAAACGTTAGTAGACTTTATGGAACAAAATCCCCGCGTTGGTATTGCCGGAAGTCGCCTAGAAGACCCCGACGGTACGCCCCAATGTTCCGCCTTTCGCTTTCATACTTACCTGAGCGAATTGGATTCTGGTTTGCGCCTGGGCATCGTTTCTAAGCTATTATCTAAATGGATAATCGCCCCTCCCGTGTCTGAAGTTGCCTGCCAAACCGACTGGGTAGCAGGTGCTAGCATGATAATCCGTCGCGAAGTCTTCGAGGCAGTAGGTCTACTCGACGAAGATTATTTCATGTATTATGAAGAAGTCGATTTTTGCCTGCAAGCCAAGAAAGCCGGGTGGGATTGCTGGTACGTTCCCGAAAGTCGAGTAGTGCATTTAGTCGGACAAAGTTCGGGCGTAACTAATACCAAAGTGCCACCGAAACGCCGCCCTCAGTATTGGTTCGATTCTCGACAACGCTATTTTCTCAAAAATCACGGCGCGACTTATGCTGTCTTAGCAGATTTTCTTTGGTTGTTTGGTTTTATTCTCTGGCGAGGACGCAGAATAATTCAAAGAAAACCCGATACCGATCCGCCTTATTTTTTAGGCGACTTTGTTCGCCATAGCGCTTCTAAAAGAGATTGGGGATTGAGAAATTAGTCAATCGTGAAGATAACAATTAGGTAGAACGGGTATTAGTATAGCGTTTCCTATAGTTATGAGGTACATCTGCCCTCTGCCCTCTGCCCTCTGCCTTAAAACTATAATTTATGTACCTAATCAGCATGAGAATTGCTATATTCGCGATCGCCCTTGGCGGTACGCGGAGTGTAATCGGCTTTGCCGTATTGTAGTGGATTGGCGTTTCTGGACTTTATTTTAACAATTTCACTTGCTAGCAACTCCACGCGCTTCATTTCTATCTTTTACTTATACTTCTGTGACAACAAACGTTTGTATTATTATATGTTACAAATTAAGATAGAGAAAAGTAAATTAGTAAATCGACTTCAAAAACGCTCTGACAAGATCGCGCAAAATAAAGGATAATGGGCAATGCGTCCAAATTCTGCTAACCTAAAAAATTCTATATAAAAAGAACATATTGTAATCAACGACTATGCGAACTCATTATTGTGGCGAACTTAGAAAATCAGATTTAGGTAAAACAGTTACTCTTTTTGGTTGGGTAGATCGCCGTCGGGATCACGGAGGTGTTATTTTTATCGATTTGCGCGATCGCAGTGGAATCGTACAAATTGTCAGCGATCCGCAACGCACCCCCGATTCCTATAAAGATGCAGAATCGTTACGAAGTGAATATGTAGTTAAAATTATCGGTCGAGTCAGTCAGCGTCCTCAAGAGTCTCTCAACCCCAAAATTCCTACGGGTGAAGTAGAAATTTACGCAGACAAAATTCAAGTTCTCAATGGCGTTAGCAAACAGCTTCCTTTTGTCATTTCCAATACCGAGTCAGACTCGGTACGCGAAGAAGTAAGACTAAAGTATCGCTATTTAGATTTGAGACGCGATCGCATGAATAAAAACTTGCAATTGCGCCATCAAGTTGTCAAAGCGATTCGTCGTTTCCTAGAAGACGAACAAAATTTTATCGAAGTAGAAACCCCCATCCTGACTCGTTCGACTCCCGAAGGCGCGAGAGATTATTTAGTTCCTTCGAGAGTCAATCCTGGAGAATGGTATGCCTTACCCCAGTCGCCACAATTATTTAAGCAATTATTAATGGTATCTGGGTTCGATCGCTACTATCAAATTGCGCGTTGTTTCCGCGACGAAGATTTACGCGCCGACAGACAACCAGAATTTACGCAATTGGACATGGAAATGAGTTTTCTGTCGCAAGATGAAATTTTAGAACTGAACGAAGCATTAATTGCTTATATTTTTA
>JALOOL010000513.1 GCA_025454425.1 Hydrococcus sp. Prado102
CTCGATCTCATTTTTGAGAGATTGAGCTTTATTTTTGAAAGAATGTTTGATTAATCGCTCTTGTTTGAGGATTTTTCGGTCTACAACAGTTCCTGCCACAAAACTAGCAACTGTTGCGATCGCGCCTGTTGTTAGTGCTTTTCTAATATCTTTATTGACAATTAATCCAAGACTACAACTCACGCCACAAGCCACTAAGCAGAGTAAAATTCGATTTTCTAGCTTGGTTGATGGCATTTCGATCGCTACTTAAACCTTCCCAATACAAAGGTTACGCAAAAATCCGATAAAAGATTGTCTTTTTTACAAAAATCTAAGATTTTCTATTTAAGTTATTTTTATTTAAAATAGCAAAAGTCTTCTACAAAAGGAAAAACGAAAGATTTTCGCATTTATAACGGTTAGATTCTTCTTCTAGTTAGACGACATTTCCTTATTTCAAGCTCTAAGCTGGGAAAATCGGGTTATTTAATTTTTAGTTCAATGATTCACGAAGCCTTGTTGCATCAACAAGCATGGCTGTATCTACTCGATCTACAGGCTTTTTCCGAGGTACGTCCGAGTGCTTTTGTCTGGACGCAACTATTCAGCTTGCTAATCGTTGGGTTATTAACTGCCTTTGCTTTTCAGCTTTTATTGACCAATTTAGGATTGGCGATCGCTATCTCGATTTGGCGAATACAAGCGAGTCCCAATAACGATTTTCAAGAGAAGGAAAATAATACCTCTAATATCGGCGCGTTAGCTGGAGTCGGAATTCTGCTAACTGTTAACTCCGTGTTATTTATTGCTAGTTATTTGGCAGTAAAGTTTACTCAAACGAGTAACCTAGCTTTGGGTGCAGTTGCGGGAATTATTATTTGGTCTGCTTATTTTCTCATACTGATTTGGATTAGTTCTATTGCAGCAGATTCTTTGATTGGTTCGGTTTTATCCCTAACGATTGGTGGATTTCGACGCATTATCTCAACAATTGCTACTACTCTAAGAAGTGACAAAGATGAGTCGATTACTCAAGAACAAACTATCGCGATCGTTCGTCAAGAAATCGAATCAAGTTTAAGTCCAGAAAAGTTACAACAATTAGTTAAAGAGCAATTCTCAACAGCATTACCAGCCAAAACAGAAGCATTAGCGCCAGAATCGCATCCTCTATCTACAACCGCAGAAATTTGGGAGAAAATAGCATTTTATTTAGATAATACGACTGCTAAAAAGCTAACTCCCAAACGAATCGATCGCCAATTACAAACGATTTTAGAAAATGTGCGAGAAAATCAAATCTTAAGCGAATGCGATCGCGCTATCTTAACAGAATTAGTCGCTCGACGACAAGAGTTAAGCGATCGACAAAAAAAACGCATCGTCAACCAAATCGAGGAAACTTGGAATGATTTTTTGAGCAACGATTCTTCAGAAGCAGAAACGTCTCAATCGGGTTCGCAATTGTTAGAAACAACTCAAACGATTTACAATAGCGCGATCGAACCAGCACTAACTACTTTGCCTAAAATTTTAGAACAGTTGGAGATAAATATCCCCGATACGTCGGGATTAATTCCGATTGTATTGCCATTGGCACTCGATCGCGTTCGCAAAGCCATCGATCCGAGTGACTTAGAATTAAAGCAAAATTTAGATGGTTTAGTCGATAATGCAAGTTCGAGTTTGAGCGATTTTAATCAATCGCTACAAGAACAATTAACGAAACAAATCGTATCGATTCAAAATTCTGCACAAGAGCGAATAGAAACCCTAAAACAACAAACTCAGCAACGCATAGAAACAACCCGTCAAGCTGCTGCAACTGCCTTATGGTGGTTATTTGCGATCGCGTTTACCGGAGCAATTTCTTCGGCATTAGCGGGAATGTTAGCAACTTATCAATGAAAATTAGGAGTTCAGGAGTGCAGTAGTTCAGTAGTTTACTTAGAAAGTAGAAAAGTAATGAATATTCTATCTTATTCTCCTTGTCTCCTTTGTCTTTCCATAGCCTGTTCCCTTTTTGTTAAATTAAGATTTGGAGCGATTGTTATGTCAAGAGTTGCATTAATCACGGGAGGCGCTAGCGGAATAGGTGGCGCTTGTGCCAAAAAATTAGCCCGACAAGACATAAAAGTTGTTATTGTAGACCGCGATCGCGACAAAGGAAATGCGATCGCCAATGAATTAAAGGGTAGCTTTATCGATGCCGATTTAAGCAAGCGCGAAGATTGTCAAAAGGCAGTCCAAGGCGCGATCGAACAATACGGTCAACTAGATATTTTGATTAATAATGCGGGTTTCCAGCACATAGACCCTATTGCCGATTTCCCAGAAGAGACATGGGATAAAATGATAGCTGTGATGCTGACGGCTCCTTTTTTACTGACCAAATATGCTTGGTCATATCTAATTCAATCGAAATGCGGACGTATTGTTAATATTGGTAGCGTCCACAGTTTAACAGCCAGTCCTTTTAAAATCGGTTACGTTACTATCAAACATGGTTTGGTAGGGTTTACGAAGGTCGTTGCTTTAGAAGGAGGCGAACATGGTTTGACTTGCAATACTATCTGTCCTGCTTACGTGCGAACCCCTTTAGTCGAGAAACAGATAGCCGATCAAGCGCGCACTCGCGGCATTTCACCCGAAGAAGTCGAAGAAAAAGTTTTGTTAGCGAAAACTGCTATTAAAAAACTTCTCCAACCCGAAGATGTGGCGAATTACGTCGCTTTTTTATGTTCTGGGGAAGCTTGGGCAATTACGGGATCGGTTCAGGCGATCGATATGGCTTGGACGGCAAGTTGATCGTAACATTAAGACTATAGAACCCATTTGAGATCTTTGAGACAAGCCATAGGTTTTACTAACTAAACGATCTTCTGGTTCTATTTGACACCTTTCAATTTTAATCAATAACTTTCTGTGTTTTTGCGCGATCGCACTCAAATACACCCAATCTGTCGCAACATTTCTTGATGCTTGCTTACAGGTGCTAGCGTATTGGCAGCAATTATCCCACTAGCAGCGACAGCAGGC
>JALOOL010000514.1 GCA_025454425.1 Hydrococcus sp. Prado102
AGGGCGTTTAGTGCGATCGCGATCCCCGCCGCAACCAAATACGCAAATCATTTTCCCCGAAATAAACGGTCGTGACGCTTTGAGTAAATTTTCTAAACTATCGGGCGTATGGGCATAATCGACGATAACGCTAATATCTTGTTTTTCGCTGATGCGTACTCGTTCTACCCTTCCTGGAACGCCTGTAAATTGGGGTAAATGTTGGATGACGGTTTCTAAATTTAAACCGAGATGTAGAACAGTTGCAACAGCAGCAAGAAGATTGGATAAATTAAATTGACCGACTAACGGCGACTGAAAAGCTATTTTACCTGCTGGCGAATGCAATACGCCGCTTACACCATCGGATTGATACTGAAGGTCGCTTGTGTAAAAATCGGCATCGGAGTTGCTAACGCTATAACTCCAAATCTTATCTGAGGCAATATTGTCAATCAATCGCTTGCCATAAGGGTCATCTAAATTAAAAATAGCCCGACCTTTGAGATAATCGGGGTTGAATAACAATGCTTTAGCAGAAAAATAATCTTCCATATCTTTGTGGAAGTCTAAATGATCTTGAGTTAGGTTAGTAAATACCGCTACCTCAAAAGAGCATTCTTTTACGCGACCTTGTGCGAGTGCGTGCGAACTGACTTCCATGACAGCATATTGATTTTGGGCACCCCAAGCTTCGGCAAGCTGTTGTTGCAGTTGGGCAGCAAACGGAGTAGTATGAACGGCAGTTTCTTGAAAACCCGCCCAACGAGTATATAACGTTCCTAAAAGAGCAGTTGGCAATTGCGCTTGAGTAAGGAAAAATTCGATTAAATGCGTGGTTGTGGTTTTCCCGTTGGTTCCCGTCACGCCAATCATTTTTAACTGTTGCGAAGGATTGCTATAAAATGCTGCGGATACCTCGGCGCAAGCAGAAACGATATCGTCAACCAAAACAACGCAAGCATCGAAAGTTGGAGGATATTTTGTCGCTGCTTGAGGAGAAATTATAGCTGCGATCGCGCCTGATGCGATCGCGCTTTGCCAGAACTCGCCTCCATCGACTCGCGTTCCTGGCATTCCAATAAATATTTCTCCCGATTGACAGGCGTGAGAGTTAGTACAAATGCCTTTAACTTCTCGATCTAAGGCGGGATGTTCGGGAATCTGAGACAGACCGGAGATTTTGGCTAACAGATCGCGCAGTTGCATCATCTTAATTTTGAGTTTTAGATTCTAGAATATTAAAGAATTAGGCAAGTTCCCACTAGAGTCGCTGCGAGAGTTGCTGCAAACCGCAAAACTGCCAAGCTCAAAGGCAAACCAGTCAAGAAGTTTGCACCAACTAGCATGGACTGTGACAAAGACCTGTTTACCTTCAGGGAGAAGGATTGGCAGGTCAGTCTTGCGACCGTGCAGGGTAGAGAGCGAGTCAAGCTCAATAGCGGCGGAGAGTAGTTTACTTAGAAAACTGCCTTTAATGATACTTTAGATATTTTAGTTACTCTAACTCAAGCGTTGATGAATCCACGCGATCGCCTCTGATATTAATAAGGCGATCGCGCTTGCCGCTTTTTTAGCTTTTTAACTTATTGCTTAAACGATCGCCATTCAGTCTCTAAATCGCCATTTTCAAGCTTCTGTTCGACGAGAGTTCTATATAGTTCTAGTTCTCGATACATCTGCTCGGCAGATCCCTTCCCATCTGTTAGTATTTCATTTTTGATATCTTCCATTTCCGATCCGGAGATTTTGCCGTCTGCTACGGCTCTATCTATTCTTGCTTTGAGTTTTTCGAGTTCTTTTGCCTCTTCAGATGTTGGTTTTTGAGGGTGAGATTGAATAATTTTCATAGCACTACCTCCAAGGTTTTTTGAGGGGTAATTAAACGCGATCGCCTACATTTTTATAATTCTAAAACGGCTTTGTCGAACCAATAATTAAATTAATTTAAAAAATACTTTTTGTACGAATAATTATAATTTTTTTTATGGCAATTTTTCAATAGATGATATATGTCTTTAAGGACAAATAACTATTCGCTTCTATGCTCGTTAGGAATACTTAATTTTTTTTTAACAAATAAAACAGCCTTTACTATAGCAATTCTCATGCTGATGAGGTAAATAGATTACAGTTTTAAGGCAGAGGGCAGAAGTTGGATGTACCTCATAACTATAAGAAACGCTATATATAACCTAAGTTGCTAGTTAAAAGTTTTAGCTTTCTCGATCCCCTTCTCATCCCCCTTTTCAAGGGGGGCAAGGGGGGATCTGTATTCTCAGTGTTTATAACTAGCAACTTGCGTTATATATCATTCAAAGACATTTCTAAAAACCATTCATAACCTTCTATAAATTTCTGCTTGGCTTCTTTTTCTATAATGCTGCCGTGAGCCACAATAACTCTCTTAAAGTCCCAAGCTATTACTTTTTGGACTGAGGCTTTAACTTTTTCTTTTTCCGTTGTTCCAATCTTATCTAACAATGTTGGGCTAAGTTTTTTATATCCACCGATCGCGCGAGTTACAAATTGTGTGAGTAGTGGATAACTCTCATCAAAATGCAAGGCTGCATCAGTTAATATTAAAGTCTGACTATCTCGATGATAGAAAATACATTCATTAACCGAAGATATACCATTTAAACTCAAAGTTTTAAATCCATCAAATAGTAAGCATTCAACTTCATCGATAAAAAGATCTCGACCATCTCCGATTATTTTGTCAAAGGAAAGATTAAGAATTTTTGATTCTAAACCAGGTGCTATCCATAGCTTTGCTTGGGGATAAATTGCTTTAAAATCAGCAACAAACAAATGATGGTAAAGATTTGGAGCAATTATGTAACTAACATTTCCAAGTTCATTAATTTGCGCGATCGCAACTTCATCAACTTGGATCGGAGAAATAACAATTAACTCGCCATTTTTAAGACGAATAATCGTCATTCTCGTACCAACACTAAGACCAAAATACTTTAATGGTTGTTCGGCAACCCAAATATCTTTATTGATTTCTTTAAGCATAAGCG
>JALOOL010000194.1 GCA_025454425.1 Hydrococcus sp. Prado102
GGGCTCGACGAAGATCACCTGACCATCCTGCAGAGGCAGTGACTTCAATCGCTCAAAGCTTACAGGGGATTGACGGACTGGTTGGTAACTTTACTCTGGAGGTAGAAAAATCGACCCAAGCATTCAGTAGTATTCAGTCTTCTACAGAAAGCGCGCTCTCCACCGGAAAAACCGTTTCTCAATCGAGCCAAGAAATCGTACAAACCGCACAAGTAACGGCAAAAGCAATGGGTGATATCGCTCGATTGGCAGACCAAACCGCCCAACTCACCCAAACGGCTCAAACTCAATCGGCGAGTATGCAACGGGTTTCCCAACAACTATTAGAGAGAATTCAGTTCTTCCAATTGCCTGCTGACGCACTCGAACGAGTTGACTTGTCGGAGGAACCAAAAAATACGGTTGAGATTATTCCCACACCGACAACTACTTAATCAAGCATCTGGATGGTATAAGTCATTAATTCTACAACCTACCAAGCCCGCTTCCTAAGCTATATCTGGGAACGAAAGCTAAAAAAGTAATTTAATTGGATGCAAGCTAAGAACTACAGTCAAAAAATTTTATAGGAGTTTTTATGTCCACAACATCTTACGATCCCCCACCATCCGCGATCGCGTCAAAAGCGCCAACTTCCTCTAACTCAAAACTACTACGACTTAATTCTATTGGTTCGCGTCTATTTCTTTATGTTTTGGGAGGTGCTTTGCTAGGGTTAGGAGCAATGGCTTTCCTTTTCTATCAAACGCTAGAGCGCAATGCAAAGTTAGAGATTCAACAATCATTAAGTATCAAAACTCAAACCGTCGAAAACGATCTGGCAACGGCAACAGAAGCTACCAAAAGTTTATCGGCTGCCGTTCAGCATCTCCATGCTAGCGGCGTTCGCGAACCAGAAGCTTATAAACAATTAACTTTTGAATTCTTTCGCAAGCGTCCTGAATTAGCAATGTCTACTAGCTTCGGACAAAAAGCAAATGCGATCGTACCCAGCCTCAAGTGGTTTTGGCCCTATTTTTATGTAGACCAAGGCAGTCCCGACCAGATAGGTCAGTCTTTACCAGCGCCAGACAATAAAACGATTTATTCAGAGTTATTCAAAGACGATAACTATCCAGAGCGGGATTATTATAAAACCACTGTTGATGTCGGGGATGTGGTGTGGATGGAACCCTTTCAATGGTACGGAATTCCCATCACCTCATTGATGACACCTATTCGCGATCGCAGCGGAAAAATTCTTGGCGTGAGTAACGCAGACGTGAACGTAAAGGCGATCGCAGAAACGGTTAAAGATACGGTTTATCAAAAACAAGGATATTTTGTTATTTTAAGTACGCAAGGAAACTTGCTGGCATACTCGCAAGACCCTCAAAAAGCGATCGAACTCGCTAGCTATCAAAAAATCCCAGAGCTTCAAAGAATCTGGGACAAAATCCAACAAAACAAAACCGGGATATTTCAAGCAGGCGGTCAGATTTGGGCATACGAACGAATTCCTAGTAACAATTGGCTGCTTTTGGCGGTCGTACCAGAGTCAGCCGTATACGGGCCGGCGTTAACAATTACGGTGCTGGGAACGGCAGGAGTTGGCTTGCTGTTGGCGCTGGCGACCTGGCTGTTTGTCCAACAACTCAATCACCGCTTACAACCCATTTTGGATGAGTGTAATAAGCTAGCACAGGCAGACGAGCAAACCCAAGCCAAACTGCAAAAGCAAGACGAAATCGGACAATTATCGACTTCTTTTTTTAATCTACTCGCTCGCTTGTCTGCTAACCAGGAGCAAATTCGTCAAGAAGCGAATATGAGAGCGCAGCTTCAAGAAGAACAGAGACAAACAGTTGAAGCGGAAGCTCAGGTATTACAAGAAGATGTCGGACAATTGTTAGATACAGTATTGGCAGTAGAAGATGGCGATCTAACCATTCAAGCTCCCGTGAGCGATCGCGTGACGGGTTTAGTATCCGATAGTTTTAACCGCTTGGTCGAACAACTCGCCCGCATTATGGCAACGGTATCTTCTACCACGCAGCAAGTTACCCAAAATGCCTTAAACGTGGAGCAATTGGCAATTCAAACAGCGCAGCAGGTACAGCAGCAAACCCAGTCAGTAGATGCCGTACAAGCGCTAATGCAGAACATTAATGACCTCACCCAAAATAACGTTCGACAAACCCAAACCGCTAACGAGTCCGTACAACAGGCACAGGAATCCGTGCTTCGAGGTCAGCAGCAAATGACCCAGTTGAATCAAGATGTCGATACCCTCGGTCAAGGTGCAGATCTAATTAACAAGCGCGTACAAACTCTCAATGATTTCGTACAACTTGCCGTACAATTTGCTAAAGACCAAAGGCGTATCTCTTCAATGACGAGGGTTTTATCTCTCAATGCTTCGCTGCTATCGACGAGGGCAACCGAACAGCAAGACCCCGAACAATTCGCCAGCATTGCGCGAGAATTTGAAACCATTGCTACTCAGGTCAACGACTTAGCCGTACAAACCAGCCAGAGTTTAATCGTATTACAACAGCGAACCGACCAAATTCAAACCGTAGTATCCGGTCTTAACCAGGATTCGCAAGAAATTAACCAAATTATTAAAGATTTCACGACAGGGGTTGCTCAGTCGCGTCAAGTCTTTGATGAGATTAAAATGGCGACGGGACAAGTAGCTCAAATTGAAGAACAGGTGACGCAATCGAGTATGGCGATCGCGCAAACTGTCGATACTACCTTAAAATCAATTCAGGAAATTGCCACCCTTGCATCGGACACCGAAAAGCAAGCTAACGTTACTCGCGAACAATCGGTGGCTATGGAAAAAGTTGCCGGCGATCTGTACGAAATGGTTAGATTTTTCCGCATTGCACCCGAACAAATACAGACTGATTCAACATTAAATTCCTTGCAACCCGTTAGCACCAACGGCAAACATAACTATGAAGAGCAACCCAATTCAACCAATCGTAAAGTAGTTCAGTAGGGGCTTTCCTGCCGTTCGCCCCTACTAGTCATTGAAAAAATTCCCCTTGTCCTCCTTGTCTTCCTTGTCTTCAGAAGAGCGCTATGCCTGCACCTATAACCCCAGACCCCAACGAAATCGATCTCGTCGAACTGCAATTGCAGCAAGAGTTACGTGCTATGTTCGAGGTAGACAGCCAAAAGTATCTCGAAGATTATTTAAACTTAGTACAACGCCTTGCCCCCCAGACTTGGACGAAGGATATTCAAGAAATCTATCGATTGATACACACGATTAAAGGTAGCTCGGTCACGGTTGCGGCTGATGCTATCTTGAAGGTTTCCACTGTCTTAGAAGATATGTTGTCCGACCTGCGTCACCTCAATCCCGCTCCACCCTTAGAAGATGGACGCTTGGGACAGATGTTGCTAGAAGCGGGAGAACTGTTAGCAGGAAGCTTGCAGGTTCGCTCGTCGGGAAAGGAAGCGATCGCGATCGTACAGCCGTCGGTAAAGCGCATTCAAGCAATGCGAGAAGAGGCAAAACAACGCTATTTACCGGAATGGAACGAGCAAAGTTTACTCCATCAAGAATTTGCCGAACAGGGGTTTGGGTTGGTGATACTAGAATTGGAAATGGCATTAGAACAAATGCCACAACAAGGAAAAGTATCGAATCAAACGATAGAAGTGGCGCAGCAAACGATCGCGCAATTAAAAGAAATTGGCAAAGACCTACAATTTACTAACGGTTGGACGCAACTATTAGGACAGTGCGAAGATTTATTCAACCATCCTAATGTCCAGATCTGGCGATCGCAATGGATGAGTTACTTAAATGCCCTCAAAGAATCGGCTAAAGGAAGCGGTAAATTTGTCGAACCAGAAGCAGCGACTATAATCG
Source organism: Hydrococcus sp. Prado102 (assembly GCA_025454425.1). Taxonomy (GTDB): domain Bacteria; phylum Cyanobacteriota; class Cyanobacteriia; order Cyanobacteriales; family Microcystaceae; genus Hydrococcus. The sequence continues at coordinate 3,872 of JALOOL010000194.1, forward strand.
AAACGCCTGCCGAGGAAGCCTTTAGCGACTCGGAACTATTAGAGCTATCGGAGATCGATACCTCGCTATTAGATTTTGAGGAATTCGGCGAAGTTGCTGCACCAGGCATATCGACACAAGAAAGCGAAAATCTAGATTTTAACAACGAACTCATCTTAAACGATGACGAGTTTATCGAACTGAACGAAACCGCCGATTTACTCGCTCAGTTAGATTTAGAAACAGCAAACGAACCCGCCTTAAACGATGACGAATTCATCGAACTAAACGAAACCGCCGATTTACTTGCTCGCTTAGATTTAGACGCGAGCGCCGAAATAGTAGAACCATTATCTTTAGAAATAGAGGAACAAGTCTCAAACTCAGATTCTCGTGCGATCGCAGAAGATTGGTTAGATTTAGTTTCACCGCCAATAGAAGCCGAAAGCGCGATTTCAGTTACTCCCATAGCACCACAAAGCAGTTTACCCACGATTCGCCCCGAACTCCAAAACGAAGATATTCAGATTCCGGTTCCCTTAAACCGTCTCGATAGTACGGCTCAAAACTTGGTGGATACGCTTCTGACGGCGCGTGCTTCTCAAGGATTTTATCAAAACTTACAGGCTCAATTAACCCAACTCTTCGCTTTAGCTAAAGAAAGTACTCAATACATTACTCGACTGCGACAACTGCAAGACGACTATGCTTTGCTAGACAATCTCAAAAGCAATAGTACTATTACCGAAGGCCCAACACTAGAAAGCTATCGCCAAGGCTATACCACCATTAATCGCCTTCTCGAAACCAGCTTGCGTTTATCCGAGTTGGGAGCGGAAGCAGAAAAAACCTCCCTGCTGACTGCGGATAGCTTACAAAGCCTAGACCGAAATATTTTGCGCCTGCGGCAAACTGTCGAGCAAAGCAGGCTCGTTCCCTTTAAAAACCTAGCATTCCGAGCAAGAGCCATTCTGCGCGACTTAACAACTCGTTTTGGCAAACCAGCCCGTCTAATCGTTGAAGGCGAACAAATCGAACTCGATGCAGGAACTAACTCGAAATTAGAAGCCGCCTTACTACACCTGATTCGCAACGCCTACGACCACGGACTAGAAAGCGCCCAAGAGCGGATAGCGCAGGGCAAACCCGAACAAGGAACGATCTCGGTTTCTCTCAAACGTAGAGGCAACCTTTATTTACTCGATGTGGGCGATGATGGCAGAGGAGTCGATGCGGCGGCGATCGCGCGATCGGCACAAGCGAAAGGATTGCCCCTAACTAACACCAAAACATCTGCCGATTTGCTGGCAGTACTCTGTCAGCCCAGTTTTAGTTCCAAAGCGTCAGTCAGCGAAATCTCCGGTCGGGGCGTGGGAATGGATGTGGTTAGCGATCGCGCTGCTAACTTGGGAGGACGGCTTAGCCTAAATACTATACCAGGACAGGGAACTTCATTCCGCCTTCAGTTTCCAGTGCCGCATCTGTTAGTCTCTTGCGTGCTTCTCCAAGCAGGCGATCGCACTTTTGCTATTCCCAACCAAGATATTATTACAACAACGATTTTAGCCAATCTCCAAGCCACCAAAAATAGCGACGCGAACGCAGCTTGTTCCTGGACGATCCAAGATGGAGAAAAAACTTTATTGGGGTTAGATCTGCTCGAATATTGGCAAACACAACCTACAGGTCGTTCTCTATCCGATACTGCTGTCTGTTTGTATATCCGTCCTACCAATACATCCCAAGGAATTTGGATTTTAGCCGACGATCTCTTAGGACAAACCGAATTGCTCATTAGTCCCCTGCCATCGCCCTTGGTGGCTCCTGTCGGTCTTCTGGGTGCAAGTTTGCAACCAAATGGGTCGCTAGTTCCCATCGTGGATGCTGCTACTTTAGCAGAGGTTTTATTATCTGGCGATCGCGTCTCTGAAAGTTTGCCCGTCCAGACAGCAACTGAGATACAAGCAAGCGACTCTAAACCAATCGCTCCCGAAATTGCTCAACTGACGCGAACAATTCTTGTCGTCGATGATGCAGCTTTGATGCGACGACGTATCGAAGCAAGTTTGACGGCTTACGGCTATTCGGTTAATACCTGTGCGGACGGACAAGAAGCCTGGAACTGGCTGCAAAACAATCCTACGCCTGCGATGGTGATTACCGATATCGAAATGCCCAACATGGATGGTTTTACTCTCATCGATCGAGCGCGACAGGCAGGTATAACGATTCCTATGGTTGTCGTATCCTCTCGATTGGCGCAAGAATGGAGCAAAGAAGCACAGCGCTTGGGAGCAACTGATTATTTAACCAAAGGATTTTCGACTCCCGAACTCATTAACAAGGTCAAAAGTCTTTTATAACTCAGTAGCGCAACCAGACTAAAATTGCGGGGATTTAACATAATAGACAACTCACTTAAAATTTGTCTATCGCGCTCGCTTTACCTACAGAATTAGTCTGGTCGAGCTACTACGAATCCTTTAAATAGTTGTAATTAATTTTGTTTACCTGCTTAGTTAAATCAGCGCCAAATGTACTACCCCATCGCCTTGATTGACGAGGGGATTTTGGGTATGTCCGATCGCAATACCCGTTTCTGAAGCGCGAACTTTCGTACTGGTTTCGCCAAAAGCATCGGTAATAATCCCCAAAAGTTGTTTTTTCTCGACGCGATCGCCCAATTTAACGCTTAAATGGAATATACCGCTGCGAGATGCCCTTACCCATTTAGTCTCAAAAACTTCGACCGTTGCAACTTCTGGCGCAGCGCAAGCTAAAGGATACATTTCCAAATAATCCATCGCGCGTAAAATCCCATCAACGCCAATTTGAATTGCTTGGGGATCGAATCGTAGCGCTTCTCCTGCTTCGTAGAGTAAGATAGGGATTCCTTTTTTTGTAGCTGCTTGACGTAAAGAACCGTCCCTCATCGTGGCGTGAACGATCGCAGGCGCGCCAAACACCTTGGCAAAACGATAAGTTTCCTCATCTTTGAGGTTAGCGCGAATTTGAGGCAGATTAACGCGAGGAATGGCAGCGGTGTGTAAATCGATGCCGTGGGTGCAGCGACTGACAATTTCCGTCATAAACAGGTAAGCTAGACGAGAGGCTAGAGAACCGTTAGGAGAACCGGGAAAAGAGCGATTTAAATCTCTGCGATCGGGTAAATAGCGCGATTGTTCGATAAACCCAAAAACATTGACGATAGGAACGGCAATCAGCGTCCCGCACAGTTTTTTCGGTTTAATTTTGTCTAAAACCTGACGAATAATTTCTATTCCATTGATTTCATCGCCGTGAATTGCCGCACTCAACCACAATATCGGCCCTGCTTTTTTACCATTGACGACGATGACGGGTAGAGAAATCGGCGTTTGCGTGGGGAGATGCGCTACCGGAATTTCCAATCGCTGGCGCTTTCCCGGTTCAATTACCGATCCAGCAATTTCAATCGAACGATCTAATTTCATTAAGCTGTTGCGCATTTAAACTGTGTAATCGCCCCTGTTCTTAACGCTTGCTCATTAACTATGCCTAATCCCGTACAGACGCGAAATGAAAGCGTCTCTACTTAATCCCTACTCCCTAAAATTTCTCCCCCATTTGAATGCCTGTTAGCTTAATACTGAATGCGATCTTTGATTGCTCCGTTGGCTCCATTTTTTGCCACAAAATCAATAATTTTTCCAGCTACATCGACTCCCGATGCTTGTTCGATTCCTTCCAATCCGGGCGAAGAATTGACCTCGATTACCACAGGGCCGTGGTTAGAACGGAGTAAATCGACTCCAGCAACGCTCAACCCCATTGCTTTTGCCGCTCTCACTGCGGTACTGCGTTCTTCTGGGGTTAATTTAATTGCCTCAGCTTTCCCGCCTCGATGTAAGTTAGAGCGAAATTCTCCTTCTGCTCCCTGGCGTTTCATGGCGGCGACAACTTTACTCCCAACCACAAAACAGCGCAGATCGACTCCGGCTGCTTCTTTGATGTATTCTTGAACTAAAATATTGGCATCCAAACCGCGAAACGCTTCAATCACCGATTTTGCCGCTTGATGGGTTTCCGCTAAGACTACCCCAATTCCCTGCGTTCCTTCTAGGAGTTTAATCACGACAGGCGCGCCGCCAACGCTTTTAATTAACCCATCGATATCTTGAGTATCGTGAGCAAATCCCGTCACGGGTAAACCAATGCCTTCGCGAGCTAGAATTTGTAAGCAGCGCAGTTTATCGCGCGATCGCGAAATTGCCTGAGATTCATTTGTACTAAATACCCCCATCACCTCAAACTGTCTCACCACGGCAGTTCCGTAAAAGGTTCTAGAAGCAGCAATGCGAGGAATAATTGCATCAAAATTTTCCAATGGCTGACCGTTGTAAAATACCATCGGTTTGTGAGCGGTAATATTCATATAACACCGCAGATAATTAACCACTCGCATCTCGTGCCCTTGCGATTCTCCTGCTTCCTTGATTCGTCGCGTCGAGTACAGAGAAGAATCTTGGGACAAAATAGCAATTTTCATAGATTAGTCATGGATTATTGTAGGGGCGCATGGCGTGCGCCCAGTCAATTATCGGGAAGGGCGCATGGCGTGCGCCCAATCAATTATCGGGAACGGACGGGGCATTTAAAGGGCGGAATTACTTCCGCCCGCAGCCACGACCCATGGCGTGCGCCCAATCAATTATCGTTAGGGGAGAACGTCCGTTCTCCCCTACTGTTCGGCGGTCTAGTTCCCAAAAAACATTTGCTGGCGATGGACGCTTAATAAATGCAACTCTTGACCGGAAACTCGTTCGAGCATAAAAATAACGTGTTCGGGTTGTAGTAGCGTCCCATCGTTGCGACAACTCCCCAGATAACGCAAAACGACGAACTGTTCGTTTGTATTTTCTTGGGAATCGAGAGTTAAGTCAAACAAGCGATCGCGCAAATTTACTATTGCCTTTTTACCAGATTTTGTCGTTTTTTCCCAAGTAATCTCCCCAAGCGCTAAAACGGTATCGATCCAACTTTGCCATTGTTCTGTTGAAACTGGTTCGCTAGTCTCTACTGTTATCGCATATTCGGCTCTCTCTAGCAAAGCAGTTGCAGGCAGCGTTTTTACCTCAATTTCTTCGACTCGATAAACGGGGATATCTGCGGGTAACTGAGCGATTAATTTTTGGCTAAATTCTTCTATTTCCATCCATTCTGTCAATTCAAAATCGACGATTTCCCCACTACTGGTTACTCCCAACGGTAAGGCATTAGCGATGGAAATTCTCGGCCCTGGATGGTATCCTCCTGTAAAAGCGATGGGTAATGCTGCACGACGCACGACGCGATCGAACAGGCGTACCAAATCTAAATGACTGACTAATGCCATTTCGCCTTGCTTGCCAAACCAAACGCGGAACCGTTGAACTCGATTGTGATTGGGTTGAAAATGTCCGCTAAATTGTGGAATCGGAGGCGCTTCGACGACGATATTGTGTCCGAAATCTAGTCCGCAAACCCCACAATGAGAGCAACCTTCAAAAGAACAGTCAGGAACGATCGCAGCTTCTAATGCTCTTTGTAAATCTTCTTTAAGCCATTTCTTATCAATCCCCGTATTTACATAATCCCACGGCAAGGGCGCATCGAGGTCATTGTTCGGGCGCACGCCATGCGCCCCTACTTCCGACTTCCGACTTACGTCCAAGGGACGGGCTTCGCCAACGACTTTCGACTTCAAGAAGACGTTCCACTCGCCATTCTCGATTTGACGATACTTCCAGGTTAATCCCGAATCCGCGATCGCATTTTCCCATGCAGCATATGCTTTAGCAGTATTTTCCCACCAAGCATCCATTCCCGCACCCAGTTCCCAGGCGCGACGGATAACAACAGCTAAGCGTCTGTCTCCCCGTCCTAAAAAGTCTTCCATCGCCGAGATGCGAACGTCGGTGTAATTAACTTTTACTCCTTTGAGACGGCTAAATTCTTGGCGTAAGAGTTCTTGTTTGCGAATGAATTCCGATGTCGAAACCGAATGCCATTGAAACGGGGTGTGCGGTTTGGGCGTAAAGTTTGAGATTGTAATATTAAAGTCGAGGCGCTTTCTCCCTTCGATGCGGCATTCTCGTCTCAACCAACGCACGGTTTCAGCAATACCGATAACATCGACATCGGTTTCCCCAGGCAAACCGATCATAAAATAGAGTTTGACTTTATCCCAACCTTGTTCGACGGCGGTTTTTACCCCGCGCAATAATTCTTCGTTGGTAAGTCCTTTGTTGATAACGTCGCGCATCCGTTGGGTTCCCGCTTCTGGGGCAAAAGTCAACCCAGATTGTCGCGTTCCACCGACGATATTGGCGATATTCTCGTCAAAACGATCTACTCGTTGACTGGGCAAAGATAAAGAAATGTTTTCATTTTTGAGTCTGTTCTTGACTTCTATGCCAACTGATGGTAAAGCAAGATAGTCGGAACAACTCAAAGACAGCAGCGAGAATTCATTGTAACCCGTAGCGCGAATCCCCTTTTCGATCGCGTCGATAACTGCTTCGGGTTCGACATCTCGCGCCGGACGAGTCAGCATTCCTGGCTGACAAAAACGACATCCGCGAGTGCATCCGCGACGAATTTCGACGGTCAGGCGATCGTGAACGGTTTCTATGTAGGGGACTAATCCGATCGCGTAAGCTGGTATAGGAGTGGCTACCCGTCGCAGAATCGTTTCTGGTACGTCAGGACGATTGGGACGAACCGAACCATCTTCAGCAACAGTATAAAATCTGGGTACGTATACGCCAGGAACTTGTGCTAAATCTAAGAGTAATGTTTCTTTATTTAGTCCTGCTGCTTTGCCTTCTTCGACAACAAGACCGATTTCTGGTAAGAGTTCTTCCCCGTCTCCGAGGGCAATAAAATCAAAGAAGTCGGCATAGGGTTCGGGATTAGATGTAGCAGTTTGTCCGCCTGCAAAAATGAGGGGATAATCTCCCGTTTCTCGTTCTTGCCAGGTTAAAGGAATCCCAGCTAAATCGAGCATTTCTAAAATATTAGTCGCTCCTAGTTCGTAACTCAGACTAAAACCTATAATATCGAATTCTGTAAGATTTTTTCGCGATTCTAGGGCGAATAAGGGAGTTTGGGTAGCGCGTAATTTCGCCGAGAGGTCGGAGGCGGGTAAGTAGGTGCGATCGCATAGTTGTCTCGGTTGGGCATTTAGAATGTTGTAGAGAATGATATGCCCTAAATTGGATGCCCCAACTTCGTACACTTCAGGATAAGTGAGAACCCAACGTACCTTTGCGCTTTCCCAAGGTTTATGAATCGCT
>JALOOL010000195.1 GCA_025454425.1 Hydrococcus sp. Prado102
CAAAGGTAGTTTGGGGGAGTGTATTGGTTGTCGTCAAGCCATATTCATGCTTTACTTCCTCGGGGTTGGCCCAAGGGTCGTAAATGGTTACTTGGATTCCGTAATCGGTCAAGGCATTGACCACATCCACGATCTTCGTATTGCGCACATCGGGACAGTTTTCTTTAAACGTAATTCCCAAGAGTAAAAGCGACGAATGATCGACCGAAATCCCTTTTTTAATCATCAATTTAATGATACGCGATGCAACATATTCCCCCATGCTATCATTCAGACGCCGACCTGCTAAAATGATTTCCGGATGATATCCCGTCTCTTGTGCTTTTTGCGCCAGATAATACGGATCCACTCCGATACAATGTCCACCAACGAGCCCTGGTTTGAAGGGTAAAAAGTTCCATTTTGTTCCCGCAGCAGCCAAAACCGCATGCGTATCAATGTCGAGCAAGTTAAAAATGCGCTGACTCAAGAATTGTCCCAAATCGATATTATTGCTGGGGATTGGGCTGAATGGGACGATACCTATCAATTTGTTCGAGATGGTAATGAGGAATATATCGCCTCAAACCTAGTTGATGATAGTTTTAGAGATCTCAATCTCAATGTCATAGCGATCGCGAATTCGTCTGGCAAAATCATCTTTGGGAGTGCTTTCGACCTACAACGTCAAAAGCGACAAGAAATGCCTCCCCAATTAATCGCATCGATCTCTCAAAAACGATCGCTGCTGCGTCATTCTCAAAGGGAGCGAAGTCTTAAAGGTCTGATTATTATAGACAACAAACCGATGCTGCTGAGCGCCAGAGCAATCCTCACGAGCGAGGAAGAAGAACCCGTTCGCGGGACGCTGTTGATGGGACGTTTCCTCGATCGCACAGAAATTGAAGAACTAGCTAAAATTACGCAAATACCTTTCCAATTGTATTTAGATAGCGACTCCAATCGACCAGATGACGTAAAATCAGTGCGCTCTCAATTATCTCTTGACAAGCCGAGCGCAGTACGAACTCTCAACAACAATACGATTGTTTCTTATCTTTTAATTGCAGATATTTTTGGTCGTCCCGTCGCGATCGCGCGATCGCCAATCGAGCCAAATCAGTATGTACAAGTAAAAAACACTTATATCTACTATTTTTGGACTACTTTAGTTATCTGTTTAATAGTTTGCGGGCTGAGTTGGGTATTACTTGAGAAGTTAATTTTTTCTCGTCTGAGTCAATTTGCCCAAAATGTCAGTCAAATCGGAACTACTGGCAATCTGTCAGCGCGCGTTATCTTACCAGGAAATGACGAACTATCCAGCTTAGCGAATCTCCTCAACTCGACTCTAGAAAAACTCCAGCAATTTCAGCTTGCTTTGTGTGAAAGTCAAGAACGTTATGCTGTCGCTGTAGCGGGAGCTAATGACGGCTTGTGGGACTGGAACTTGCTATCTAACAAAATCTATTTTTCTCTTCGCTGGAAGGCAATCGTCGGTTGCGAAGAAGATGAAATAAACGATTCTGTGGAAGCTTGGTTTGACAGAGTAGCGCCTCAAGATATCGATGCACTTAAATGGCAACTCGAAACGCATCTTAAAGGACAAACGCCTCATTTTCAATACGAGTATCAAATGCGACATAAAGACGGAACCTATCGCTGGGTATTGTGTCGAGGGCTAGCTATAAGAGACGAACGAGGAAACCCCTATCGCATGGCTGGTTCGATCGGCGATATTACAGAACGCAAACTCGCCGAAGCAGATCTGGCAAAACGCACGCTTGAATTAGAACGTTCCAATCGCGAACTCGAACAGTTTGCTTATATTGCTTCCCACGATTTACAAGAACCCCTGCGTAAAATACAATCTTTTAGCGATCGCCTCAAGACTAAATGTGCCTCTCAACTCAAAGATCGCGATCGAGACTATCTAGAACGGATACACAAATCAGCCAAGCGAATGCAAACGCTTATCGAAGATTTACTCGTCTTCTCCCGCGTCACGACTAAAGCCGCACCATTTGTAAGCGTCGATCTAAAAACTATTGTTTGGGACGTTATTGACGATCTTGAGATACAAATCGGACAAGTTAGAGGGCGCGTAGAAGTCGGCGAACTTTTTACGCTTGAGGCAGATCCACTACAAATGCGTCAATTATTTCAAAATTTGTTGAGCAATGCGCTCAAGTTTCATCGACCCGACGAACCGCCTGTCGTCAAGATTGCTGGAGAAGTCACAAAAAACGGTCAGTGCCAAATTTTAGTTACAGATAATGGGATCGGTTTCGAGCAAAAATATAGCGATCGCATTTTCCAAATCTTTCAACGCCTGCACGGTCGTCACGAATACGAAGGAACTGGCATTGGTCTAGCCATTTGTGCCAAGATTGTCGCTCGTCATCACGGCGCGATCGCAGCCTACAGTACTCCAGGTCAAGGAGCTAAGTTTGTCGTCACTTTACCCCTTTGTCAGTGACTGGGGAATGGTGATTGGTGACTGGTGATTGGGGAAAGGGAGAATATTTACTTCCGACTTTCGACTTTCGACTTTCGACTTTCGACTTCTGATAACTGGTCACTGAAATTGCGATCGCGATCGCAATTTTATCTGTATTAGATCGCATTCAAAGCTTACCAGATCGGGTTTGATAAGTAATGTACAGCTATCTCAACTTTAATTTTTCTATCCCACCATGAATGCGAATAAGCCAATTACAATTCTCATCGCGGATGATGATGAAGAAGATCGAATGTTAACGCTAGAAGCCCTTGAAGAAAGTCGATTAGCCAACGATTTACGTTTTGTCAGCGATGGTGAAGAACTAATGGATTATTTATATCGTCGAGGTCAATTCGCCGATACCAGTAGTTCTCCTCGTCCGGGACTAATCCTGCTCGATCTCAATATGCCAAAAAAGAACGGTCACGAAGCTCTCCAGGAAATCAAAGCCGATCCTAGCCTAAGAAATATTCCTGTCGTTGTTTTAACCACCTCAAAAGCCGACACAGACATCTGTCAAAGCTACAATTTAGGAGCCAATTCTTTTATCACTAAACCAGTCACTTTTGAAGGATTGGTTGAAGTTATGAAAGCTTTAGGTAAATATTGGTTTACAGTTGTAGAACTTCCACCACAAGAATAATAAATAGGGAAACACAGGGAATACTAAACCTACAATTTATTTTCACGTGCGATCGCTAATAATTGTTAACCCAAGATGAGCAACCAAGACCGGAACCAACGATTAAAAATATTGCTGGTAGAGGATGACGAGGATGATTTCATTCTTCTAGAAGATTTGCTATCCGATATTGAAGGAACTCAATTTACGCTCGAATGGGTTAGCACTTATCAAGCAGCGCTAAAAGCCGTTCAAAAAAACCGACACGATATATATCTGTTTGACTACTGGTTGGGCGAGTATAACGGACTCGATCTCCTACAGACAGTCATTGCTAGCGGTTGTAAGACTCCCATTATCGTACTCACCGGACAAGGAGAACGAGAAAAAGACCTCGAAGCTATGCAAGCAGGTGCAGCCGATTACTTAGTCAAAGGCGAAATTAATGCTTCGTTGCTAGAGCGAGCGATTCGCTATGCTATCAATCGCGCTCAGGTGTTGGAAGCGCTGCGAGAGAGTGAAGAACGCTATGCCTTAGCCGCCCAAGGAGCGCACGATGGTTTGTGGGATTGGAATCTAACCACCAACGAAGTCTATTTTTCGGATCGCTGGAAATCGACAATCGGATTGAGCGAAGAAGAAAAGGAAGATTTCAAACACATCAATCGCTGGTTAGGGCGAATTCATTCCGAAGACTTGGAAAGATTTAGAGAAAAATTACGCGACCACCTCAAAGGGATTACGCCTTATTTTGAATGCGAATATCGCATTCAGCATGGCAGCGGCAACTATCTCTGGGCGCTCAGTCGCGGACTAGCCGTTCGTTCGAGTAGCGGGCAACCCTATCGGATGTCGGGTTCTCAAACGGATTTAAGCCATCATCGAGTTTTGTACGATCAGTTGACGGGATTGTCAAATAGGACGCTATTCATCGACCATTTAGAACGGACGATGAAGCGTACTAAGCGACAACCCGATTATTTATTTGCAGTAATTTTTTTAGATTGCGATCGCTTCAAAATCATTAACGATAGTTTGGGTCACTTAGCTGGCGACCAACTTTTAATTCAAGTGGCTCAAAGACTGCTCGAATGTTTGCGTCCTGGCGATGTAGTGGCACGTTTGGGAGGCGATGAATTCGCGATTTTGTTAGAAAGTATTAAAGATGTTGGCGATGCAACGCGGGTTGCCCATCGCATTAACGAAGAACTGATGAAACCTTTTAGTTTGATGGGTCATTTGGTTTATATCTCAGCCAGCATCGGAATAGCGCTCAATTCGCAAAACTGTCAGCAACCCGAAGATCTGCTCCGCAATGCCGATACTGCTATGTATCGCGCCAAAGCGCTCGGAAAAGCTCGTTATGAGGTGTTTGACACTACCATGCACGCTCAAGCACAGGCGCGATTGCAGCTAGAAACTGCTCTCAGAATTGCGATCGAGCATGGCGAGTTCTATCTTAATTATCAACCTATCGTCTCGCTAACTCAAAACCAAAGTATAGGTTTTGAGGCGCTGGTACGCTGGCGACATCCAGAAAAAGGCATTATTTCTCCAGCAGACTTTATCCCTGTAGCAGAAGAAACTGGATTGATTATTCCCCTCGGTCAATGGATTCTCACAGAAGCTTGTCGTCAAATGAAAGCTTGGCAAGAAGAGATCCCAGCCTGTCGGTCTTTAACGATGAGTGTCAATCTTTCTCGCAAACAATTGTCCGAGCCAAATTTAGCCGAACAAATCGATCGCATTCTTAAAGAAACGGGTCTGAATGCGAGAAGTCTAAAGTTAGAGGTAACAGAAACTGGATTAATGAACGAATATGAAGAAATGGCAGAAATAGTGCTGGCTCAAATCAAAGATTTGGGAGTGCAATTATCTCTCGATGACTTTGGAACGGGATATTCGTCGCTCAGTTGCATCCATTCTTTCCCTCTCGATACTCTCAAGCTCGATCGCGCTTTCGTCAATAACATGAGTATTAGCAGCAAAAATATGGACATCGTTCGCGCCATTATTACCTTAGCTCGCGGTCTAGGTATAGCGGTGACGGCAGAAGGTGTAGAAACTGCCGAGCAACTCGCGCAGTTACAAAGGCTAAAATGCGATTACGCGCAAGGTTATTTCTTTTCCAGACCACTCGCACCAGAAGCCGTTGTTAATTGGCTTGCTAAGACTTTTGCCGAAAGTAGTCAAAAATTCACTCGTTAAGATTAATAATAGTAATTCTCTGTTAGATAAAGTATACAACTTGTCGTTTTAAGGCAGAGGGTTTTTATGAAAGATGTTCCTCATATCTATGAGAAACGCTATAAGTCTGTAGGTTGGGTTAAGGGACGAAACCCAACCTACTAGATACGTTCGCCTATCACATAAACTCGTTATATGATAATTCTTTAATTTCTACTTGAAAGATTTCGCCAAAAACAGTAGCGATATCCTGACGAACTCGTTCGATACTGATATCGGGAAGAAACTGTGCTAAACTTCCGACTGGTCGATCGCTAATCCCACAGGGAACGATCCGCTCGAATCCGCTCGTATCGAGACGCACATTTACCGCAAAACCGTGCATGGTAATCCAACGACTTACTTTAATCCCAATAGCAGCGACTTTGCAATTCTCTACCCAAACGCCAGTCAAACCAGGAACGCGATCGCCTTTCAATCCGTATAATGCGATCGTCTTAATAATGACCTCTTCTAACTGTCGCAGATACCAATGTAAATCTTGTTGGTGGTGGCGTAGATTGAGAATGGGATAGCCAACTAACTGTCCGGGACAATGATACGTCACTTCTCCGCCTCGTTCGATACGATGAACTTCCCATTCAGTTTGTGCGGGATCGAATTTCAGAAAATCCAAACTCGCACCCGTACCGAGAGTGTAAACGGGAGGATGTTCTAGCAGCAACAAGATATCTTCTAAGCTAGGATCTTGAAGTCTTTGCGCGACAAGCGATCGCTGCTCTTCCAACGCCTCTATATAAGGCACTATTCCTCGATTAACAAGCCAACAGCGCCGTCGTTGTTGCCCAGAATTGCCAGCGAAAGATGAAGGAGCGGAAAAGGGGTCTAGCACGTTAAGTTTAAGAAATGTCAAAAGATGCAAAGGAAAATAAAAAGAAGACAAAAAGCGATGTTTTAAACGATACAAAATGCTAGTCTAAAACTATCAAATCATTCACTCAGGGGACAATCGTTTAATCTCTCTAAAGATTTTCTACAAAATCTATCTAAACGATAAACTCGCTTAACCTGACTGATAGAAAAAAGTAGGCGAATCGAATTGACTAGCACGCTAAAAATAGATCGAGCAATCTATTATAATAACAATGAGAGGTTAGAAAAAAAACAGGATATTTATTTTAGCAAAGGCGACAGAGATAAGGTCGTCAAACCATCTAAAAAAAGTATTAAATTTTTCAAATAAACTAAAAAAGCCAACCAGCTTTGTGTTTGCTTTTTTAATTGTCAAAATCGCAAAAAAAATGGAGTAATTCAGTATGAAGCTTTTGATTCAGGGAAACAATATTACAGTTACTGAAGCCATTCACGATTATGTAGAACAAAAGCTAGAAAAAGCAGTCAAACACTTTCAAGGGATTACCTCAAAAGTAGACGTTCATTTATCAGTCGCTCGCAATCCACGCATCCCCGACAAACATAAAGCAGAAGTCACGGTGTATGCAAATGGGGCAGTCATTCGCGCGCAAGAAGGAAGCGAAAATTTATACGCTAGCATCGATTTAGTTGCCGATAAGATTGCTCGTCAGCTACGCAAATATAAAGAGCGATTACTCGATAAGAAAACCCAAGTGACTGCAAAAGCTGGAGAAGTTTTTGAAGATAAACCCGTCAGTACTACTTTAATTGGCGATCGCGCTCCAGAATTGCCTCAAGAAGTGGTACGCATGAAATATTTTGCCATGCCTCCGATGTCGGTGGAGGAAGCACTCGAACAACTTCAATTAGTCGATCACGATTTCTATATGTTCCGCAATCGCGACACAAACGAAATCAACGTTATCTACATACGCAACCACGGCGGTTATGGCGTAATTCAACCGCATCAAACTAACGGAAACGGACATTCAAACAACGGGTTGCATTAAACCAGTGACCAGTGATTAGAGTTCAAAGTTCAACCGAGATCCAAAAATTTAGGAGGAGAGGAGGAGAGTAGTAAATTTAATTCTGACTTTCGACTTTCGACTTTCGACTTTCGACTTCCCATTTCCTTTTTTCAGTGACCAGTGACCAGTAGGGGCGCAAACCTTGCGCCCTTGCCAATTTTTATAGGGCAGACAAATTTACTCAACAGTTTCGACGATCGCCTCTCCATCTTCTTGTACCCAAGCTAGACGGTTGATGCGACTACGCGCATAGGTGCGTATCTCTTGGGGCGATCGCCCTCCCAAATCGATTTCGACTCTTATAGAAGGCTCTTTCTCCCGAAGCGTTTGAGCGTAAATAAATGCAGATGCTTCTGCTTGAGAAGTCTTTGGAATTACCAGCCAATCAATGAGAGGAGTTTGTTGGGGCAAAACCGAACTCGCTAAAAGACACTCGTGCAACTCTTCTAAGTTAAGCGAAAACCCAATCCCTGGGGCGCCTTTGCCTTGAGGATGATAAACGCTTATCAATTCGTCGTAGCGTCCTCCTTGCCCTAAAATGTGTAAGCGTTCTCCCGCTTGAGAGACTGCCTTAAAAACAATCCCCGTATAGTAATCAAACGTTTGTAGCAAACTGAGATCCAAAATTAAAGGAATTGGGCGATCGCAGCTTTTTTGCAGAAGTTCGACTAGTGATTTGAGGTTATTAATACTTTGCCGCGCATTTTCGTTTAAATCGAAGTTTGCAACCTTCCCCAAAACATCGCCAGGATTGCCGCGCAAATCGAATAGATCGAGTGCCCGTTGTTTGAGGTCTTGTGAGGGATAATCTAAATTTTCGAGTGTAATGCGATCGAGCCTAGCAATACAATAGCGGACTTGCTGCTGTAAGGATTCTGGAAAAGAAGCTAGAAGCGATCGCGTCAATCCTGCATCTCCTAGAAGTAACTGCCATTGCTGCAATCCGACTTTATTCAAACAATCGGCAAGCAACAGTAAAATTTCAGCATCGGCAAGTACGCCGCCTGCAAAAAGCAATTCGACTCCCGCTTGATAAAACTCCAGTTGCCGTCCGTGGTATCCTGGCGGGGGATTGCGAAAGACATTAGCACGATAGCACAAGCGTTGGGGATAGCAGCTATCTGCCATGCGAGTCACCGCTGCACGGGCAATAGAAGCCGTCAATTCAGGACGCAGCCCTAATGTGCCTTCCGAATCTTCCCGCAGTTGAATGACCGTAGAACGCTCGATCGCGCCGCCAGCCATTAGCGTATCGAACCATTCAATCGTAGAAGTAACGATGCGTTGATATCCCCATTGTCCAAAAACTTCTTGCAGGCGATCGTTAATTGCACCTTTTTGAACGACTTCGAGAGGGAGCAAATCTCTTGCTCCTGCGGGTGGTTGATGAATCATTTTAGTTCAAAGTTCAAAATTCAAAGTTCAAAAATTTTCGCTTTCGACTTCTTTATTAAATTCTCAATCACTTTTTCTTACCACCGAACAATCCTCCTAAAAAACCACTCTTTCCTGGTTCGTTTGAGGTTTTCGTTTGATTATCGGGAGGAATCAGTTTATCGAGTTCTTGCTTGGCTTGTATCGCTATAGGATCTTGGGGATTAGCTTGCCAAGCTTTATTGATGTGAACTTTTGCCATCGTTAACTGATTTTGTTTGAGATAAGCTAAACCCATTAATCCGTGACAAGTGCTATTATTGGGTTCTTGCTTGAGTGCGTCTCGCATTTCGATGATGACTTGGGCGATATTATTTCGGTTGAGAGATTCTTGGGCGCGACGGATGTAATTAGCAACTGGGGATATAAATGTTTCTTTTTGTGGGACTGTTTTTTTAAATGCCGTTTCTGCTGTTTGTTTTGCTGCCGGAGGAATACTCGTTTTAGCCCGTTCGAGTTGACCCTGTTTGAGCATCAGATAAACTAAATTTAGTTCGCTAATTTGAGCAATTGATTTGAGAATTTGGTCGATGGATGTATATTGCTCTGTGGCAAGCGATTGTAATAATTTTTTATAAGTCTGGTCAACATTAACGACCTCTTGCAATAACTGTTTGGCAGATTCGCTAGTTACAGTCGTTTTTGCGCTTTCTGGCACTAGTGTTTTTCCCATCTGAGCCAGAATCAAAAGATGTTCCGTTCGCGAATGATCTTTTGAGAGATGTTCGTAGGCGGGATTAACTAACTTTGATAGAATTTGATTGGCTAGTTTTTTTTGGGTGTCGCTATCCGCTTTACAGGTATCGGGATGTAAGCGATAGGCAACTTTAAGATATCGCTGACGAATTTGTTTGCCATCTGCATCTATGGGAACCCCCAAGATGGCATGGCGATCGACTATATCAAGTTTAAATAGTCCTTGTTGAATCTTGAAAGACATAAGGGATAATCATAGCGATAGAATACCGAGAAGCTCTGTTTATAGTATCTCTCAGTTTCTGGCGAAGTTAATAAAACTATTCGATTTGCATTTTATGGTTTTGGAACAAGAGAGTAAGCGGCAGTGTCTTTGAGAGCCTTGCTTAGACTAGCATGGATTTTACCGTTAGTCGCTAGAATACGACCCGATTGAAGAATTAAGGAGCTACCGTCGTAGGCTGTCGCTATTCCTCCAGCTTCTTCTAGAATAACAACACCTGCGGTAATATCCCAAGGGCTAATCCCTCTTTCCCAATATCCATCGAGTCGCCCGCAAGCGACATCAGCAAGATCTAGCGCAGCCGAACCGCTACGACGCACGCCTTGAGTTAGATGAGTCAGATAACAAAATTCGGCATAATTATTATCTGAGGTTTCGCGGCGATCGTAAGCAAATCCTGACACTAGAAGGCTTTTATCTAATGATTCGGTATTAGAAACGCGAATGGGACGGCGATTGAGCGTTGCACCCAAACCTTTAGCACCTCGAAATAATTCGTTGCGAAAAGGATTATAGATGACTCCTACTTGCGGAATTCCTTTAAAGAGTAACCCGATAGAAACCGCAGCGATGGGATAGCCGTGAGCATAATTAGTCGTTCCATCTAAAGGATCGATCGCCCAAAGATAATCATTATCGCGATCGCCCAGTTGACCCGATTCTTCGGCTAGAATTTGATGGTCGCTGACGTGGCGGCGCAATATTGTAAGAATTGCTGCTTCCGATTTTTTATCGGCTTCTGTCACTAAATCGCCCGAACGTCCTTTTTCTTCGATGCTTTCTAGTTTGCCCCAGCATTCTAGTAAAATAGCGCCAGCTTCCATTGCTGCTTCTGTAGCAATATCTAAATAGATGTGTGTGCGATCGCGAGAAATTTGATTCATTTAATAATGAATTTATGTTCGGAAGTCGGTTGTATTTTAACCTACATCATGGCTGTTGCGTGCTTTTCTTCGTTTTCAGGTAAGATTCGCGTAAAAGTTCCATTGTGTTAATGAAATCTTCCATTTTTTTGAGTCGCTGTTCGGGAGTCAATTTAAGGTTCTCCATAATAAGAGTTTCATCAACATCTTTTTCGTAGAGGTCGATAATATCATCTATCGAACAGCGCTCGCTCTCTTTTTTTTCCATATAAATAAAGCTTTTTTACTACATTCTAATTATGGCAACAAAGATTGTTTTGGGGAAAGAGCGATCTTAACCAATGACCAGCGATCGGTTATCAGTTATCAGCAACTTAGTAGGTTGGGTTGACGAAACTCAACATCTATAAGCTTTACTAAAAAAAGCGATCGCCAAACCCCACCTACTAGTTTCACTCGCCAAAAAACCAGATTAAGAGTAGCAATAAACAACTCATAAGACCTAACTCTCCCAAATGTCCAAGCCAATCAAAAAGATGAAAAGGAAAAAAGACCAAAGATTCTAGAATAAACCAGTTACCGACGAACAATATAATGAGTAAAAAGATTAAAAGTACTAACATATGCCTAAATACATTATGTGGGGCA
>JALOOL010000196.1 GCA_025454425.1 Hydrococcus sp. Prado102
AAGCCGTAGAAGACATGGGCGATCGCGCTACCTTTAAAGGTTACGGCCCAGAACAAGGTTATACTTGGTTGCGAGAAGCGATCGCAAAATACGATTTTCAAGCGAGGGGCTGTCAAATTGATGCTTCGGAAATCTTCGTTTCCGATGGTTCTAAATGCGATACGGGCAATATTCTCGATATCTTTGGCAACGATAACATTATTGCCGTTACCGACCCCGTATATCCAGTGTATGTAGATACTAACGTCATGGCGGGGCATTCGGGAGAAGCGAACGAAAAAGGCGAGTATGAGGGGTTTGTTTATTTGCCGATTTCTGCTGAGAATAACTTTACTGCTGAAATTCCCTCACAGAAAGTCGATTTAATTTACCTTTGCTTTCCCAATAACCCGACGGGTGCTGTGGCGACCAAAGAACACCTTAAAGCATGGGTCGATTATGCGAGATCTCATAGCTCGATTATTTTCTTCGATGCCGCTTACGAAGCTTATATTACCAATCCAGATTTACCCCATTCTATCTACGAAATTGAAGGGGCAAGAGAATGCGCGATCGAGTTTCGCTCTTTTTCTAAAAATGCAGGCTTTACGGGAACTCGCTGCGCCTTAACCGTCGTCCCAAAAACGCTGACAGCAAAGGCGGCTGATGGTTCTGACGTGGAGTTGTGGAAATTATGGAATCGCCGCCAATCGACAAAATTTAATGGCGTATCCTATATCGTACAGCGCGGAGCCGAAGCCGTTTACTCAGATGAGGGTCAGGCTCAAATTAAGGCACTGGTTGGTTTTTACCTCGAAAATGCCAAAATTATCTGCGCTCGCCTCACAGAAGCAGGGCTAGCCGTCTATGGTGGAGTAAATGCTCCCTATGTCTGGGTAAAAACGCCCAATAATTTATCGAGTTGGGATTTCTTCGATAAATTGCTACAGACTTGCAACGTAGTAGGAACTCCTGGTTCGGGTTTTGGAGCCGCTGGCGAAGGTTATTTCCGCATCTCGGCGTTTAACAGCCGGGAAAATGTAGAAGAAGCAATGAAACGGATTACAGAAAAGTTTAAAGTGTAGAAATAAGCTTTGCTTTAATGCGAGCGTCCTAATTGTAGTGCTAGTATTTTGCTTGCTTTTCGGAACGCTCGTACTACATATTTATAGCTATAAAACAGCAACCAGTATGTCTCCATTCAAAAAAATATTAGCTAGTGTTGGAATTGGTGCGGCTAGGGTAGATACACAGTTGTATGAAGCTGTTGCTATTCCTGGTGGAACTTTGGAAGGAGAAGTTCGTGTCATTGGCGGAGATATCGCCCAAGATATCGAGCAAATTTATCTATATGTTGCTATTAAGTACAAACGTGAAAGTGAGGACTCCACTTATTATGAAGAGTGTAAACTCCTCAAGCATCAAGTATCACAAGGATTCACCATACAGCCACAAGAAGAAAAGATTATTTCAGTTTCCTTTAAAATTCCCTACCAAACACCTTTAACCTTGGGAGAACAAGAAGTTTATATTCGTACTGGATTAGACATTGCGATGGCAATTAATCCTAAAGATTGGGATTATATATCCATCCAACCACATCCTTTAATGCAGGCAGTTTTGAATGCTTTGGAACTCCTTGGTTTTCGTCTTTATAAATCAGATTGCGAATATAATGTTCGTTTAGGTAGAGACTATCCCTTTGTCCAAGAGCTTGAGTTTAGACCTACAGAAAAATATCAAAAACAATTGGATGAATTAGAGGTAATTTTCTACTTAGAATCAAATCAATTAGAGGTTTTGTTAGAAATTGATAGACGAGCGCGTGGTTTAACAAGTTGGGTAGAGGAAGCTTTAGATACTGACGAAAGCTATGCTCGTTTGTATGTATCGTCACTTGACTTGAATCAACCTTTGCAAAACTTGACGAGTAAGATTGAGAATCTGCTTCAGAGACATACTAGATAACTGCACCAGTTAGTTAACATATTAGACTTCTTGCTTTTATTCAGGGGAAAGGGGAAAGGGGGAAAAATTGCTCCTCAAAGGGTTTAATTTGATTGGATTTTTATTTTTGCCCATAGGTCTATTGACTAACTATTAACAATTCCTCGCTACTTTTAAAAACGCTGTAACGGAAGCTGAAATATTATCGTGTCGCCACGCCACTGCATATTCTAGAGTTGGTGCTTCGCCTGCGATGGGGAGACAAACAACCCCAGGATTTTTAGCATTTTGCATACTTGGTGTCATTAAACAAATACCCATTTTGGCAGTAACAAATCCCAAAAAAGATTTATTAGCATCTTGATGAGTAATTTTAGGGTTAAATCCTGCTTGTTGACAGAGTTGGAGAATGCGATCGTATAGTATCGGCCCGCATTCGCGATAATGTAAGATGAAAGTCTCATTGGCTAAATCGGCAAATGCGATTTCTTTTTGCGATGCGAGTGGATGATTTATCGGCAATGCGATCGCGAAGGATTCTTGACCCAAAGGAAGCACTTCTAAAAAATTAGCTCGCAGTGGCGGATGAAGGAACGCAATATCTACTTCTGCTTTATTAAGGGATTCTACTAATTCTTCGGTACAACTTTCAACAATATCAAGTTGTATGTGCGGATAGCGATCGCAAAAAGCAGATAAAATTTTTGGTACGACACAATGTCTCGCCATTTCGGTAAATCCTATTTTCAATCGTTCAATTTCTTTTTCAGCGAATTGTTGTATCGCCTGCATTGCTTCTTCGACTCGACTGAGAACGGATTTTGCTTCTATAAAAAACTTCTCTCCAGCATCCGTAAGGGTTACTTGACGGGTAGTACGACGAATTAAGCTAACGCCTAATTGTTTCTCAATTTGATTGACGATACGACTCAGATGCGGTTGCGACAGGTGCAAGCGTTCTGCTGCACGAGAAAAGTGCAATTCTTCAGCTAGAATCACAAAACAGCGAAAATGCTGGAGTTCCATTAGTAACAAGCAGCTAATCGATTTATTCGTCTAGTGTATCAATCTGCCTCCAACATGTATAAATATCTTTGAAAAATCAATTTAGGATAGAAAAAATTAAATAAATATAAAGAGGAACCGATGAAACGTCAAATTGCGATCGCGTCTGCGGGAATTGCGATGACAGCAATGACTGTTATAGGTGTTGCAGTCGCAACCAATGACACGAAAACAGGTAAAGAAATGGTTAGTAACGCGACTGAGATAGATAACTTGCGATCGCTTTCTACAAGATTTGACCGTCCAGAAGCATTACAGGGATGGCGAGAATTACAAGTAGAAGGTTGGGTGTCGAAATGGGAAACTCCCAAGGTAGAAAACGGACAATTGGTACTGCAACCCAAGTCTTCGGGATGGTTTGAAGATAATAAAGCAGGTCATCTCTACCGAGAAATAACAGGAGACTTTATTGTCACTACTCGACTGAAAGTGCAAGGAACAAAAACTTCACTCCCACAAAGATCCTTTTCACTGGCAGGTTTATTTATTCGCGCGCCGCGTACTATTACAAAAGAAAACTGGACACCCAAAGGTGAGAACTGGTTATTCTTTAGTATTGGGACTGCTTTTCCTGCGGGGAGTCCTCATTTTGAAATTAAATCCACTTACAACAGTCTCTCAACCCTCAAAATTTCTGATGCCAAAGAAGGATGGGTTCGTTTGCGGGTTGCACGTTCTGGAGAACTATTTACACTACTGTATCAAGAAGATGGTTCGCGCGAATGGAAGGTCTTAGAACAGTTCATTCGACCCGATTTGCCAGAAACGCTTAATGTAGGTCTGACAGCTTATGCAGATTGGGATTCACTTGCTCCTGACTACCCAAATTACCAAAAATACAACGAACGAGGTGCAGCAGAACAAAATGCAGATTTAGTTGCTTATGTAGAATCTATCGAATTTCGTCGTCCGGTGACATCACGCTTTCCGGTAGCGACTTTAGATCCGAAAATTTCTTTCGATCCAAAGCTTTCTGAAGCACGTTTGAAGGATTTAACTACTGATTAGGTTATGAATAAAATCGCTCAATTTAGTAAATTATTATTTGCATCATTTCTTCTCCTGCAAAGCTGTCAATCCAATTTAGCGACTCAAGTTAATGACTCCTCATCAAACCAAATCAATCAATTTACGGGTCGCTATCTATTAGCAATTTCCGATGCAGATATGATGGCGAGTGCCTATGTAGATGGGAAACTGATGCGATCGCCAGATGCAAAAGATACCTTAAGCGTCATCAGCTTGCCAACAAACGGACAAAATTCCACTGTAGCGCAATTAAACGTATCTAACTCAGTAGCATCTTGGCCGAACGTCATCGCTGTTTCTCCTAATGGCAACATCGCTTACATTGTAGAAACTCGCGGTTCCGCATCACAAGGAGTTCAACAGGTGAAGAATGTTTTTACTGACTTGCCTGCGGGTGCTAAGGTAGTGGCTGTCGATTTAAGCAATCCTCAAAAACCAGTAGTAGCAAACAGCTTACGACTCGGACGCAACCCTCATAATATCAGTATTAATTTAGAGGGAAATCTATTGGCGATCGCAACAGACGAACCAGGGAAAGGAGTTAAGTTAGTTGAAGTTAATGGCACTCAATTCGGTCGTCGCTTCACCCTTTCAGTTAAAAATAGCGAAGGAAAACAACCGAGTCGAGTCAGCGATATCGAATGGCATCCTTCAGGACGATACCTTGCCGTGACGCTTGACGATCGCGAAATTACCTTTCAACAAGTCATTCGAGATGCAAGGGGTAACATAACGCTTAAACCGTGGGGAGAAGCGATAAAAACCATCAATTTTCCTGGCGCGGGAAAGTTTACTGCTGATGGTCGTTTCTATGTCGTTCCCAACTTGCAATGGCGGACAAAAACGAATGAACTAGATTACAACAATCCTCCTAGCGGACAACTAGCAGTCATTCGCATGGCGACAAATAATACCGAATCAAACGAGGTTGTTTCTGCTGCCACTGTTGGTATCAGTCCTGAAGGATTCGATCTGAGTCCCGATGATTCCCTAATTGTCGCTGCCAATGCACGTCGCAGTCATCTTCCTTGGGAAGATCCTCGTCTGACTCGCGAAAGTTCTATATCTCTGGTGAAGATGGACAAAAAGACAGGTCGTTTAACCACGATAGGAGAATACAAGTTTAAAGGAATTATGCCTCAAGGTGTTGCCTTTGATGCGGAAGGGAAATCTGTCGCTGTTACCTTATTTGATACCTTTGACCCAGAAGTTCGTCAAGGGAAAGTAGAATTTTGGCGCGTCATCAGGGGTGAAACCCCTTCATTAGAAAAAATGGGGACACCTATCGATGTTGTTCGCGGCCCTCACGATCTAACATTGGTACGTTAGGAATAGATTATGAAACTAGTTAGCTTTCTAATCGTTAGTTTATTAACGATAGTCGTTGCGATCGCTTTTTCTGGATTAACCGGACAAGCATCTGTTGTTAACTTTCCTACTAACTATCAAACTAAATTTTTTCAGTATGCGACGGTAGCTTGTCCCAAAAGTCAGATCGTGCGAAAAATGTATGTTAATCCAGAAGTAATCGATGCGATCGCGACAACAGGAACAGTACCAAGCGATACAATAATTGCAATGGAAACTCATTCGGCAAAAATAGGCGGTGACGGACGTTTAATACCAAACCAACTCAATAATGTATTTGTGCGGAAAAAGAAAACCGGATGGAGAGTCAGCAACGATAGCGGCGAGTGGCAATCTACTTGGTACAGTCCGTCAGGAAATTTAGTTTCTAGCAGTCAAGGATCTTGTATAAGCTGTCATACAATGGTACGCGATCGCGATTATCTATTTACGCTACCTGCTTTGTTAAAAGCTGCTAAGACCAATCAAATGCAATATCAAAAAACTGAGTTTGGCACATCTGTATGTCAATAACAAGTCTTCGTGACACGATACCAAATTCAATTTCTGGGTCGCTATTTAGTAATAACTTCTAATCAGAAAAATATCTAGCCGCGGAGAAATTAACTAAAGTAAAATAATTAAGGATACTATCGGTTGTGCATCCCTCGGCAAATGTTGAGATTTTTAACTCTACATCCATTATTCTGCTTACCTTATAGATATCTTTAATCTTTATTTTGCTATTCTCATCTGTAGAAGCGATCACAAAGGCATATGAGCCTTCAGCAACTATCAAAAATTGTCTCTAATCAACCCTATCCATTGCTATTCGCGACAGTTAGCGGAGCGCATTTGTATGGCTTTCCTTCTCCCGATTCCGATTACGATTTGCGGGGAAGTCATATTCTTCCGGTACAAGAATTTATAGGACTTAATGAAGTAAGAGAAACCATCGAAGTTTCTGAAGTGCAAAATAGCTTAGAACTCGATCTCGTCACTCACGATATCAAAAAGTTCTTTGAAATGTTGTTGAAAAAAAATGGTTATGTTCTAGAGCAACTTTATTCGCCGATAGTCGTTCATACAACACCCGAACACGAAGAATTAAAAGCGATCGCAAAACATTGTATTACTCGCTATCATGTCTATCATTATCTGGGTTTTGCACAGACGCAATGGAAACTTTTTGAGAAAGAACATCCAAATAGAGTTAAACCGCTTTTGTATGTTTATCGCGTTTTATTAACGGGAATTTATTTGATGCGTACGGGTGTTATTGAGGCGAACTTGGTTAATCTTAACGAAGAATTTAAGTTATCTTATATTCCTTATTTAGTAGCTCGAAAATTGGAAGGGGGAGAAAGATCTTTTTTAGAAAATGCAGATGTTTCCTTTCATAAACTAGAATGCGATCGCCTTCGCAACGAATTAGAAATAGCCTTCAAAGAAAGCACTCTACCAGAATCTCCTTCTGCTAAAAATGAACTTAACGATCTATTAGTTCGGGTAAGAATAAAAGCAAGTTAAATAACAGCGAATGCTTAGTATAGTACAGCTTAAATAGCGTACCCATTAAATAAATAGTGAATCTCAGCTAACCCCAGTACCTCATCATCTGGGTATTCTATTTACGCCGCGTTCTACTAGTTATTACTATGACCTTTTCAACCAAAGATAAACAATTTATTTACAAAAAACTTCAAGAGCTTGTAAAAATTGATTTTAAAGAAACAAGACAAATAAAAAATTTAGTTAAAGAAGTAAAAACTTATAGTCAAATTCAACAGCAAAATAGCTCAGTAGAGTTAATAACAGAAGCTATCAAAATCGACAGACAAGCTATTTTGTTAAAAGAATTAATTGATTTTTATAAGATTATACGCGATCGAGAACTAGAAAGAATTAGAAATCGTTCTTTTTTGAAAGCTAATAAATATCAAAGCATATCTTTATTTTTTATTAGAATATTGGAAGGATTAGGAGAATATGCAGCTAAGGCGAGCGATCGCTATGCAGATTTGTTGCAAGATAATGATATGACATTATCATTAATTGCCTCAGAAGCTTTTTCAAAAATGGGAAGTTTAGCTAAAGATTCTTTACCGATAATTTATGAAGTTATGAGTAAAAAAGGTGTTTATCAATTTCCTTATCGGTTAGGACAAACGATTGTTAATATCTCACAAGACTATCCAGAGGTTATAAATGAAACAATCGAAAAATTAGATTCTTCATCAGAAAAACTTTTGCAAGGAATTGCTTACACGATTAGTTTATTAGGATACCAAGCCAAATCTGCCAAGGACAAATTAGTAAATATCGCTAATACATATTCTGAAAATACTAGAAGTTTGGCAATTATGGCATTAGGTTATTTAGGCGAAACTGATGAAATAGTAGCGAATCTTTTAATAGATGCTACCCAAGATTCAGAATGGTATATTCGAGGAAATGCAATTAGATCTTTAGGAAAACTAAAAATTAAACCAGAAATTTCTATCCCATTAATTGTTCGAGCATTGCATGATGAAGAAGGTGACGATTGGACTGTTCAAGAGTCAGCTATTGAAGCTTTAAGAGATTTTGGAACAATTGCTAAAAATTCGCTTGGCGCACTTGTAGAATTAAAAGAAGAAAATTCTATAGAAATAGGTGAAGGTGACTTTTCTTTAAACAAATTAATTGATGATGCGATCGCAGCAATTAGTGTTGAGAATTAAATTAATATGGAAGCTATTATTTTTATTGGTATTCAAGGATCTGGAAAATCTTCATTTTATCGCAAACATTTTTTCAATACTCATATTCGCATCAATCTCGATATGCTAAAAACGCGCCATCGAGAAAAGATTTTTTTACAAGCTTGTCTTGAAGCAAAGCAGCATTTTGTTGTAGATAATACTAATCCAACGGTAGAAGCTAGAAAGCGCTATATAAATCCAGCAAAAGAGAAAAAATTTCAAATTATCGGTTACTACTTTCCTCCAGACTTAGAAGGTTGCAAAAAAAGAAATCTTCAGCGTTCTAAAAAAAAATAATTCCTTTAGTAGGAATTTTAGCAACTTATAAAAAGTTACAAATCCCAAGTTTTAGAGAAGGATTTGATAGGCTTTATACAGTAAAAATAGCTCCCAATTACTCATTTTCTATCGAGGAATGGAAAGATGAAATCAGTCGCACAGAAAAATGAATTATTATTCGAGCATGGCATTAATTTTAACGATCTTCCTGCTTGGCAAAAGCGAGGAATAGGTCTGTATTGGGAAAACTCTCAAAAGGAAGGATACAATCCAGTTACGGGAGAAACTGTTTTGACAGAGCGATCGCGCGTCCGACGAGATTTAGAATTGCCCATGAAAGACGAATACGATCGCTTTATCGAGAAAAAAATTGCTTCTAAAACCCTATGCTAAACAGATGTTTTTACTCCAGAAGCGATCGCATCAGACTTTTTCCATAACTGTCGAAAGTTATACCAGTGTCCTACTGCTTCAGCTTGGTGATAAAAAGAATCTTTGGGTAAATATTCTTTGAGATAGTTGTGAGCATTAGAAAGATTATGATAGGGAATTGCGGGAAATAAATGATGAAGGGCGTGATATCTCAATCCAGTTGCATAAAGTAAAGGTAAAAAGACTCCTTGGGAGTAGTTGAAAGAATCTAGAAATTGTTCTTCTAGGGTCAACGCGCGATCGCTTAATTCATCCAAGCGATGTTCTCCCAACGCACGAAAGAAATTTAAACTCCAAATTACAACAGATATAAAGTAATAGAAGCTCAAATACAAAATCGGCAGAATTTGAAAGGAAAACAAAAGAATAAGTACAAACCAAGTTAAAAACATAGAAATCTCTATTTTTAATAAAAATTTCTTTTGGTCGTCATTAAACTTAGCAACATAACCTAGATAAGTAATAGAAGAGAAATGAGATTCTAAAAAATGACGCAATGGTTGATGAACAAAACTCATCGGTGCCAGAATCAAATATCGAATTGCTAAAAGGACGGGATAAATCATCGGTTGAATGACTAATAGAAGAAAAATTGCTAGCGGATTATCTTTGACAATAGGATATTGCGGATCGCGATCGCTTTTAAAATATTTGGGATTGTGATGGTCTAAATGGCAACTATAAGCCGTCGTGGGGAAAAAGAAGAAGATACCGAGCGAAAAATGCCATACAAATATAAAATTTCTCATGAATTTTTTATTATTTGATTGATGGCAAATTTCGTGAACGAATCCCAATCCGCGATAGAAAGCAAAAATAGAAATCAAGAACAGTACCCAAAACTGAAGTGAAAGTAGCGGAACTATTCCCAAGGTAATAAAAGCACCCCAACCGGTGAGGAGACAAGATAAGAAATCGATCCAGTAAATCTTTGCATTTACTTCAAAAATATCTGATGGTAGGCAGTTGAAAATAGTAACGACCTGAAATTGATTATCACAGAGAGTGGTTTTAGCAGTCTCTTGTTTTGTATTCATCATCAACCTCAACAATTATTAGGGAACACAGAAAAAAACTTGCTAACTAATTTGATTTGCAAGTTTGTCCGAACGTCAGTAGTTAAAGCAGTATTTTCGAGAATAAGGAAGTTTAGATTTGCTTATTCTCATTCTTTATGTAATTTAAACTAGCAGCAGTTAAAATTGGGATGATTGACAGAGGAG
The DNA here is from genome assembly GCA_025454425.1 of Hydrococcus sp. Prado102. GTDB lineage: Bacteria > Cyanobacteriota > Cyanobacteriia > Cyanobacteriales > Microcystaceae > Hydrococcus. The sequence goes on from JALOOL010000196.1 coordinate 10,046, forward strand.
CCAAAAAGTGGGTGGTGCAATCAATCTGCCTAAAATGCAAATTTTTAAGAAATTTAACTGAAAATAAGCTTGAATGTTGATTATTCTAGAAAAGAATCTAATATGCAAAACAAAGCTTAGTTTTGAGCTTATTTCTCAGTCTCAAGCAAACACGGTTTTTTAGTCAGGAAGAATACAATTTAGTTGCAAGGGAAACTGTTTTGACAACGAGATCGCGCGTCCGACGAGATTTAGAATTGCCGATGAAAGACGAATACGATCGCTTTATCGAGATGAGAATTGCTTCTAAAACCCCATCCCTAATGTAATTGCGGAAAATACCGATCGCAAATTTACGCAAGCAACATATTTCTCCGTGAAATTGCGGATGACGAGTGCAAGCCTAAACGAAGATACTAAATTTACCATTGCCAGTCATCTAGATTTAGGGTCATGTCGAACACAAAAATTGTTTTTGATGGACAAAAAGGAATTTACTCTACCACAGGAATTATCTCGCTACCCGCCAACGAATCGCTAAAGGTAAAAGAAGCAGAGAAAATTCTCAAAAAATTAGGATTTGAATTGCTTGGCGATTTATCTTGCTCTCAATTTGCCGCCGTAGTTATTTATTGCTACGTTAAGCCAGAAAGCAATACTTGGGCTACCATTATGAAAACGATTACCGAAGGTGGCGAGTCAAAGTTCGCTGGGTATGAGTTTTTTACCAATTTTGCTAATGGTGCTTCCCTAACTACTACGATAACCAAACTCGCGATCGAAGATTTTAAGGCACAAAAAATCTTTCGTCGTTCTCATCCCAATTTAAGCCCCCAAGAACTCTACAATCGCCATCAAGAACACATCCAAGAACTAGTACAAAAACAAGGAACAGCTAAAACAGTCGAGAGTACCATAGAAGCGATCGCGGCATCGATTGACGATTATTTAGTGCGTCAAAACTCCAATTCGATACAAACAATTACTTCAACTATTGCAACTTATATCAACGCCATAGGAATTGTTTTGAATAAGGAAATATCCATAAAAGCAGGGAAAAAGGAATAAGATCTGTGGGAAGATTAAAAAGAGTTCAAAGTTCAAAGTTCAAAGTTC
>JALOOL010000515.1 GCA_025454425.1 Hydrococcus sp. Prado102
CAAGTCATGTTAGAAGCCCATGTGAGAGCCGCATCGATTGAATCTAAAATTGCGCCATTCCAATAGTTTTCTAAAACTGCCCAACACCGTTCGATGGGAAATGTTTTTATTAAAAAAATAAGGCGGGCATTGCCCACCTTACTAATTCCATTTTACTTTTCCATCCATTCGGTATGGAAAAACTCGCCCCGTGGCTTATCGATGCGTTCGTAAGTATGAGCGCCGAAATAATCGCGTTGTGCTTGGGTAAGATTTTGCGGCAGGCGATCGCGCCGATAGCTGTCAAAATAATCTAGGGAAGCACTAAACGCTGGAACGGCAATTCCTAAAGTATTAGCAACGCAAAGCACTTCTCGCCAAGCTGCTTGTCGATCCAAAATACTCTGTTTGAATTCGGGCGCTAAAAGCAGATTGGGCAAGCTAGGATTTTCCTTGTAAGCAGATTTAATCTTATTCAAGAATCCAGCCCGAATAATACAACCTCCTTTCCAAATCCGAGCCGTTTCGGGCAGATTGATATTATACTTAAACTCAGCCGACGCTTTAGCAATTAATGCCATACCTTGCGCGTAGGAACACATTTTAGAGCAATAAAGCGCATCGCGGATCTTATTGATAAACGTTTGTGTATCCGCCTCGTATTTGGTCATAGGAGCAGTTAATTGCTTCGAGGCAGCAATTCTTTCGTCTTTGTAAAAAGACATGATACGGGCGTTAACAGCAGCGACGATGGTGGGAATTGGAACGCCCAATTCGAGAGAACTTAAAACCGTCCAACGTCCCGTTCCTTTTTGCCCGGCTGAATCTAAAATAAGATCGACCAAAGGAGTTTTCGTTTCTTTATCGATGTTGGTAAAGATATCTGCCGTAATTTCAATTAGATAGGAATTGAGTTCGTCAGTCGTATTCCACTCGGCAAAGACTTCGTGAAGTTGCTTGCTATCCAATCCCAAAACATTTTTGAGTAGGTCGTAAGCTTCGGCAATCAACTGCATATCGCCGTACTCGATGCCATTGTGTACCATTTTGACATAATGACCCGCACCGCCGGGACCTATGTAGGTGACGCAAGGGCCATCATCAACTTGGGCAGCGATTTTGGTCAAGATGGGTTCCAAATCCTTGTAGGCAAATTCGGTTCCTCCCGGCATTAAACTAGGGCCATTGAGGGCGCCTTCCTCGCCACCGCTAACGCCCATACCAACAAATCCTAACCCAGTAGGTTCTAATTCTTTGGTACGGCGTTCCGTATCTTCGTAGAGGGAGTTACCGCCGTCGATAATCGTGTCTCCTTCTTCGAGTAAAGGTTTGAGATCTTGAATCACAGCATCGACTGGCGCACCCGCTTTGACCATGACTAAAATATTGCGGGGACGTTCCAAAATTTGGACGAATTCTTGGAGAGAATAGGCAGCTTTAACATCTTTGCCTTGTGCCCTTTTTGCCATGAATTCTTCTGTTTTAGCTGCGGTACGATTGTACACGGCGATAGGAAAACCGCGACTTTCTACATTAAGCGCTAGGTTTTCACCCATTACCGCCAATCCGATAACACCAAAGGTTCGTTTATTCATAAGCCGTGCTTGTCTGAAGGGTCAACTCACTTTCAGGTTAGCCCGATATTCTCAATCTTCCTGTGAAGAAGAGATTAAAAAACGAGCGTACAATGAGGGATCGATGACTATCGAGCGTTTTTTAGGGCGATCCTTCCAACGGTTTAACACTTGGTTTTAGGTTTTGCGATCGCGCTTTCGGTAGATTGAGTGAGAAATTACTATCTTTGCCCTACTAAGATAGAAATGTGAAGATAATGAGATAGTCCCGTGGAAATTACGTTTTTAGGAACGAGTTCTGGAGTCCCAACGCGATCGCGCAATGTTTCGAGTGTAGCCCTACGCCTTCCCCAGCGTGCAGAAGTTTGGCTGTTTGACTGCGGCGAAGGAACGCAACACCAACTGTTGCGCAGCGAATTGAGAAGTTCTCAGATTCGACGAATTTTTGTGACTCATATGCACGGGGATCATATTTTTGGTTTAATGGGATTGTTAGCAAGTTGTGGGCTAGCAGGAAGCGCCCAGGCGATCGATATTTACGGCCCGCCTGGTTTAGATGAATATATTCGCGCTTGTTCTAAGTATTCTTACACTTACTTTTCTCACCGCGTTAAAGTTCATCCCATCAGTCCCGGACTCGTCTACGAAGATGAAGATTTTACGGTTAGTTGTCTTTTATTAAAACATCGCGTCCCTGCTTACGGCTATCGAATTAGCGAAAAAGACCGTCCTGGACGATTTAATGTTGAAAAAGCAGTCGAACTCGGCATTCCATCCGGCCCGATTTACGGTCAGCTAAAACGCGGCGAGACTGTCACTTTACCTGACGGTCGAAAAATTCGAGGGACGGATTTGTGTGGCGAAACCGAAGTTGGTCGCAAAATTGCCTATTGTACCGATACGATTTATTGCGATTCGGCGGTCGAACTCGCTGAAGATGCAGACGTTCTCATTCACGAAGCAACTTTTTCTCATGGAGAGGCGCAGATGGCGTTTGAAAGCCTGCATTCTACCTCGACAATGGCGGCGCAAGTCGCACTCGCTGCTGGGGTCAAACAGCTAATTATGACTCATTTCAGTCCGCGTTATACCCCTGGTAATGCGATGGATGTGAAGGATTTATTAGAGGAAGCTAGGGCGATTTTTTCTAACACAATTTTAGCTCGCGATTTCTTCGTTTACGAAGTGCCGAGGCGTAGAACTGTTGAGGTAAATCTTAAAGTTAGTACATGAATCCGATTCTGGTACGCGCTGCTGCTTTAGATCGCTGTTAGATTAACTAACATTAGTAATAAATAGTCTTGCCCAAGTTTTGACTGTTCACCCAATCAATTAGAGAGAGATTATCTTGAAAAAAAGCACCGTAATAAATCCTCTGTAGTCGTCCTGTTTTATACTCTTTCCAG
>JALOOL010000197.1 GCA_025454425.1 Hydrococcus sp. Prado102
CGTATGATTGCATTTAATATGTCCTAATTCGTGAGCGATAACTGTCCGAATTTCCGCTTCATTAAGTAACTCTAATAACTCCGTATTAACGACGATATAAGGTTGTTCGTGTCCCAAGGCATAACTATTAACCAAAGGATTTTGATTGATATAAAGAATTGGTTCTGGATAAATATCTAAATCCCGCAAACATTCTCTAAATATGCCGTACAAAGTTGAATATTGACGCGGCCCGGCTTTGATGTTATTTCCTAATAAATAAATTAACTGAGGACGTTCGTAAAAATACTCGACAAATCCTTTAGCAACGAGGTCAAAGCCAGGAACGCTACGAAGTGTGTCTTCAGCTTGTCGATCTAGTGGATGTTTGAAAGCTTCGCTGGAAATTCCGGTGTAAGTAGGCATTAGAGTAGCTTAATTTCTAAAGTTTAGACTTGAATAATATGATATAAATTTTTAAATCTGACTCGATTTAACTAGATCGGTAATTTCAACAAATGTTTTCTAAAACTTACCAAAATTCACTGGGGATCGGCTTTGCCGGTGCGATCCGCGCGATCGCAACAGTTTTGGCGATCGCCCCTTTCAACCAACTCGCTCCCATTATGGCTGCCACTCCTATTTTGAGTAATCCTGACAAATATAAAATCGAACTTTTTGCTGACTTTTCAACCCTCAATCCGCCGCTTGATGCCTTTCAAATGACCATTACTAACAAAGAAAATGGTTTTGAGGCGGGAATGTATGTAACATCGGGGCCATCGCAGGGAACGTTAGGCAATCGTCTAGTTCGCGTAGATCGTCAAGGAGCGATCGCTGTTGTCAAAGAAGGCATTAGAAATGCCGAAACCCTTATCTTTGCAAAAGGAGACTATGGCGATGGAATGTTAATTTCCGAACCGTTCGACCAACGCATTCGCCGACTGCTACCCGATGGGACGCTAACTACTTTTGCAGAAAACGCCTCAACTGCTCCTTTCGGGCCTTCTACCTTTGCCTACGGGCCAAATGGCGTTCTCTATGCAACAGATGGCGCTAGCGGCGAGTTATCCACGGGTTCGAGAGATATCTTGCAAATTAATCCTGATGGGACAACTGAAGTTTTTGCCTCTATTCCCGAAGCGCTGTATCCCCAATGTCCTCAATGTATCGTCCAAGTACTAGGCGCATTTGACTATGCTTCGATTAGCGATGAAAGAAAATGGCAAAAAGGCGGAGGATTCATTGCAGGGACTTTTTCTGTCTCTGTACCGGGTAGCGGGGCATTAGGGTTAGATGCTTTGTTTGCTATTTCACTAGACGGTCAAGTGACAAAATTAGTCGATGGTTTGAGTGGGATCGAGTTGACAGAACTTGCTCCTGGCGGCGTGTTTGGATCGGATTTGTATATCGCTACCTTGGGCAGTTTTCCGGTTGACGATGCCACTAAAGGAAATGGGGCCGTGTATACATTAGCGCCCGATGGGACTTTGAGCGAATTTTTGACTAACATTAACGCCATTGATGTCGCCTTTGACACAGAAAACGTCCTTGGCGGGGGAATGTTCGTCACTGAAGGAACCAATTTCAACGGGCCCGGAAGGATCTGGCGCGTTACCCCAGTCTCTACACCAGAACCCGCGATCGCTCTTGGGGCAGGAGTTGCTTTGGGATTGGGATTGTTGGCAGGAAAAAGTGCAAGAAAGCAATAGACTTCGCAGCAGTTGCTAGGGACTGGCGATTGGCGATCGGGATTTTTTTAGGGGAATGGGTAAAGGGAAACTTTTGAAGAATTAATCCAAAATCCTTTCATCACTGATAACTGATAACTGAAAAGAAAGCCTCATACCAGAGCTTAAAAACGCTATTCTGGTAAGAGTCTGATTATTTTTGTAAATAAATTTATAGAACCTCTCATATTGCTATATGTTTGATGCTCTCGCAGAACGCCTAGAAGATGCCTGGAAAAAGCTACGCGGTCAGGACAAAATTAGTCAATCGAATATACAAGATGCGCTTCTAGAAGTCCGTCGCGCCCTTCTAGAAGCCGATGTGAATTTGCAGGTCGTTAAAACCTTTATCGCTGAAATCGAAAGCAAAGCGTTAGGTGCTGAAGTTATCTCTGGAGTGAACCCAGGTCAGCAGTTTATCAAAATTGTCTACGACGAATTAGTAACGACGATGGGGGAAAGCAACGTCCCCCTCGCCAAAGCCGATAAGCCGCCTACCGTGATTCTCATGGCAGGGTTGCAAGGGACGGGGAAAACGACTGCCACGGCGAAACTGGCATTGTACTTGCAAAAAGAAAAACGGAATTGTTTGATGGTGGCTACCGACGTATATCGACCCGCCGCGATCGATCAACTTGTTACACTCGGTCAACAGATAAACGTTCCCGTTTTTGAGATGGGAAGCGATGCCAATCCTGTAGAAATTGCTCGCGCTGGGGTAGAAAAAGCCAAAGAATTAGGAGTCGATACCGTCATCATCGATACTGCTGGACGCCTGCAAATCGATCGCGACATGATGGGAGAATTAGCACAAATTAAAGATACCGTTAATCCCGACGACACGCTACTAGTCGTAGATGCGATGACGGGTCAAGAAGCCGCTAATCTAACGCGCACCTTCCACGAGCAAATCGGCATCACCGGAGCAATTCTTACCAAACTAGACGGCGACACGCGCGGCGGAGCAGCCCTCTCCGTCCGTCAAATTTCCGGTCAACCGATAAAATTCGTCGGTGTTGGCGAAAAAGTCGAGGCGCTGCAACCATTTTATCCCGATCGCATGGCATCGCGCATTCTCAACATGGGCGACGTTCTGACGCTGGTAGAAAAGGCGCAAGAACAAATCGATATTGCCGATGTCGAGAAGATGCAGGCGAAGATTATGGAGGCTAAGTTCGACTTCGACGACTTCCTCAAACAAATGCGACTGATCAAAAACATGGGGTCTTTAGGCGGTCTGTTAAAAATGATTCCTGGCTTTAACAAAATGAGCGGAGCCGACCTCGAAAAAGGAGAAACCGAACTCAAGCGCACCGAAGCCATGATTAACTCTATGACCAAGGAGGAACGAACCAACCCCGAATTATTAGCAAAATCGCCCAGTCGTCGCCGTCGCATTGCCAAAGGTGCTGGCTACGAAGAATCGGACGTTACCAAGCTCGTCTCTAATTTCACGCGGATGCGTAACATGATGCAGCAAATGGGACGAGGCGGAATGCCTGCTATGCCTGGAATGGGTGGTATGGGCGATATGTTTGGAGGAATGGGAGGACAAACCCCCCCGCCTGGTTTTCGCGGCTACGCTGGCGCTCCCAATAAATCCAAAAAGAAAAAAGAGAAGAAGAAAAAAGGTTTTGGAACGCTTTAGTAAGGAGTTCAGGAGTTCAGGAGTTTAGAAGTTCAGTACAAACGTGAAAGTTTGCATATTTTATAGAAGTTCAGGAGTAAATATTCTTCCTTGTTTACTTTGTCTTCCCACTCTCCCTAATTCCCATTCCCTTCTTTATCCTTTAGAATCGTAAAGGAGTATTTTTAGAATTAAGAATGATCAAGTTACGTTTAAAGAGATACGGAAAGAAAAGAGAAGTCAGCTACAGAATTGTAGCGATGAATAGCACTAGCCGCAGAGAGGGTCGTCCTCTCGAAGAATTAGGATTTTATAACCCTAGAACCGATGAAACTCGGCTCAACGTTCCTGGAATTGTCAAACGACTCAAAGAAGGCGCTCAACCGACTGAAACGGTACGCAGCCTCCTGGTAAAAGCCAAAGTTTTTGAACAAGTCAATGCTTAAGCCAACCCCATCGTCCGATTCGCGATCGCGCAGCATCACTAGCCCAGATTACTCTGGGCTGGTACAGTTTTTGTTAAGTCCTTTCTTAGAATCGCCAGAGTCTTTGTATATCGACTGCGAGCAAGCCAATCAAAACAAGCGAGTTTGGATTCGGTTAGCTTTTGAAGGATCGGATAAGGGGCGCGTCTACGGTCGCGGCGGACGAAACTTACAAGCGATTCGCACGGTTTTAGAAACCGCCGCCGCTACGGTCGGTCAGTCGCTTTATCTAGATATCTACGATAGCCAAAGCGATAAACCCAAACGACGAGACTATCGGGATAACCGAGACAGCGATAGTTCTTTTCGACAAGATGGGGAAGGTAGAAAAAGGAGAACTAGCGATCGCCCCTTGCCTTCCTCTAGACCTTCAGGAAGATCGCGTTTTTCTAACTGAAGCTTGGATGTAGTAGAAAGTTTAAAGAGCATACATTAGGTTTTGGGCTTGCTCAAAACCTACATCAATCCCACAAAATGCAGCGGGCCATGACCGCTAATCAACTCAAGAATTAATGCAATAAATCCAACCATTGCTAGACGACCGTTCCAAACTTCAGCAGCAGTTGTCATTCCCCATTCCCATCGCTCTTGGGGATACATTTTCATATTCTTCTTGGGACGAGCGAGTTCAGCAAAGGTATGTGGATTTTTTTCTAGCGACTCGATAGTTAATTTTGCCAACGAGTCAATAAAAACCGGATGGGTGTTTAGCGCGGGAACTCGTTGAAAATTTTCAATTCCTGCTTCTTGGGCAACTTCGCGATACTCGATATCTATTTCCTGTAAGGTTTCGATGTGTTCGGATACGAAACTGATGGGCACGACCAATAAGTCTTTAACCCCTTTCTCTCCTAACTCTTCGAGTGCATCTTCGGTATAGGGTTTGAGCCATTCTACCGGGCCAACCCGACTCTGATAAGCTAACGTGTAATCGTTAGCTCGATTGAGAGTTTGCATAATCAGGCGAGTGCATTCCTCTATTTCTTGTTGGTAGGGATCTCCTGCTTCGTCAACATAACTCTGCGGAACGCCATGAGCGCTGAAGAAAATATGCACTCGGTCGGGATCGGAAAATTTGTCTAATTCTTGAACGATCAGATCGACCATTGCACTGATGTATCCAGGATTGTCGTACCAGGAGGGAATCAGCGTATATTCAATCTGCCTGAATGCCCGATCTTGTCTCCAAAGTTCTTCTAGGATTCGGAAACTAGAACCGCTAGTGCTAATGGAAAAATGAGGATATAAGGGGAGAATGACTAGCTGCTCGACGCGATCGCGTTCTATAGCTGCGATCGCTTCTTCGGTAAAAGGATGCCAGTAGCGCATTCCAATATAAACACTAGCTTCTCGACCCATTTGCGCTAAACGTTCTTCTAGCGCCTGTCCTTGAGATTCCGTAATTTGCCGCAACGGAGAGCCACCGCCGATTTGTCGGTAGTTTTCTTGCGATTTTTGGAATCTTAAGGTTGAAATCATCCATGCAAGCGGTTTTTGCAGCCAAGGAAAAGGCAAGCGGATAATTTCAGGATCGGAAAATAGATTAAATAGAAAAGGACGAACGTCCTCTAATTGTTCTGGCCCACCTAAATTTAGTAATAGAACGCCGACGCGACCCATAACTGATACTGTTAACTAACTTTTCATATTCTTTACCAAGTTTAACAATATATCGTTTTTTTTGTTAAAACAAGTAATAAAACGATCGAGATTTTAAATTCGCTCGCCAAGTATTTTGCTTTTTGTGAACTTTCTTAAAAAACTCATCTTACCTTCAGCCCGCTTTTAGTCATTTATTCGTTCACAGTGCGGGCGCTCGCCGAGCCATTTAAAATCTTATGAAGCGATGCAATAATTTAATTTTTAATTCAATGCAATAACAGCGATCGAGCAGAAGCTCCCAGTGACTTCCTCTTATTAGTCAATAATCCCTGGAGTTGCCATGAAAATTAATTTCAGATGCCTTGCTCCCTTGGTCTTCCACTAGAGGAAATATAAGTGCTTTAGTCTATCGCTGCTATTGTCGGTTAATAAGACAGATACAAACTTAAACAGGGTTTTCTCCTAAACTAATTGATTTATCGAACCTTGCCAGTTTCTCTGCCAGGGAAGCTTATTTAGCTTCAATTATTAATTTAACACCTCGATTTTTTCGTGCCTAGAGATTGCAATTAAAGTTTACATTATGGGGATCGAGGTAAATAAGAGAAAATACTTATTGACTCAGATTTCTTGAGTGATGAATAACTTTAACCAAAACGACCGCTAACATAATCTTTTGTCGATTCTTGAGCGGGATTTTGGAAAATTGTTTCAGTGCGATCGTATTCGACTAAATATCCAACTTTTCCGCCTTTTTTGGTGGCTTCTGCATTATAAAAAGCCGTATAATCGGAGACTCGCGACGCTTGCTGCATATTGTGCGTCACGATAATGATGGTATATTGCTGCTTTAATTCGTGAATTAACTCTTCTACTTTTAAAGTAGAAATAGGATCTAAAGCAGAACAAGGTTCGTCCATTAAAATGACTTCGGGTTGAATCGCGATCGCACGAGCAATACACAAACGCTGTTGTTGTCCGCCAGAGAGAGCAAGTCCGCTTTCTCTAAGTTTATCTTTGACTTCATCCCACAAAGCCGCTTTGCGCAAAGAATTTTCGACTAATTCATCCAAATTTCCCCTCAAACCATTTTTTCGTAAATAGATTTAGGAAAAGGGTTGGGTTTTTGAAATACCATGCCAATGCGACTTCTTAACTCTACTGGATCGACTTGGCTGGCATAAAGATTTCGTCCTCGATAGGTGATTTCTCCCTCTAATCTCGTTCCAGGTACGAGGTCATTCATCCGGTTAAAGCATCTTAAAATAGTGCTTTTTCCGCATCCAGAAGGCCCGATAAAAGCGATAACTCTTTTTCCTGGAATGTCTAAAGATACGTCTCGAACAGCTAAATTGGAACCGTAGTAAAAAGAGACATTTTTAACTCTTAAAACGGCTTCGGTGATGGTATTAGTATCAGAAGAATTAGATAACATAAAACTAATAAATAAACTCCTTTTCAGTCTTTAGACTTTATCTTTTATCCAAACCGTCCGCTTACATAATCTTTAGTCGCTTGTTCTCTGGGATTGCTAAATATATTTTCGGTTCTGTCATATTCGACAAGATAGCCGACCTTATTTCCTTTTTCAGTGGCTTCGGCATTATAAAAAGCCGTATAATCAGCAACGCGCGTTGCTTGCTGCATATTGTGCGTCACGATGATAATCGTGTATTTTTCTTTAAGTTCTTGCATTAATTCTTCTATTTTTAAAGTAGAAATAGGATCGAGTGCAGAACATGGTTCGTCCATTAAAACAACTTCGGGTTGAGCGGCGATAGTCCTTGCAATACACAAGCGCTGTTGTTGTCCGCCGGATAGAGAAAAGCCGCTTTCTTTTAATTTATCTTTGACTTCATCCCAAAGTACGGCGCGACGTAGAGAAGTTTCGACTAATTCATCGATATCTCCTTTATATTTATTAACTCTAGCGCCATAAGCAACGTTGTCATAAATTGATTTAGGAAAAGGATTGGGTTTTTGAAACACCATGCCTATTCTTTTTCTAACTTCTACCGCGTCGATATCTTTTGCATAAAGATTTTGTCCGTGATAGGAAATATTGCCATCCAAACGAAAGCTATCGATTAAATCGTTAAGACGATTAAAACATCTCAAAATCGTACTTTTTCCACAGCCAGAAGGCCCGATAAAAGCGGTGATTTTGTTTTTAAGAATGTCTAAATAAACATTACGTACTGCCCTAAAATTGCCGTAGTATATATCGACATTTTCTACCTTAAGAACTGTCTGGGTTTGTCTAAAATCAGAGACAAGACTATCCATAAAATTTCCTGTTATCTATACACTTTCTGACGAGTGAACCAACGAGCTAAAACGCTCGTTATTAAAACTAAAAACACGAGAATTAAAGATCCCGCCCAAGCTAATTCTTGCTGGGGTTTAAAAGGAACGATCGCAAAGTTATAAACTAATACAGATAAAGTTGCGATCGGTTCTTGGATGCCTTTGGGCCAAAAGTTAGAATACAAAGCCGTAAAAATGAGCGGGGCTGTTTCTCCTGCCGCACGCGCTACCGATAGCGTCACGCCAGTAATAATGGCGGGTATGGCTGCCGGAAGCACTATTTTTAGAACGGTTTGATAATTATAAGCCCCAACACCAAAAGCAGCCCAACGAATATCTTGGGGCACGATTTGCAAAGCTTCATCGGTTGTACGGATAATGGTAGGCAACATCAGGACGGCCAATGCCACTCCCCCCGCGATCGCAGAGAAGCCAAAAAGTCCGCCTTCCATTCCTAAAATGGGGGCAACCAGCAAACCATAAGCAAAAATCCCAGCAATAATTGAAGGAACGCCACTCAAGACGTTGGTCGCAAAGCGAACCCCACGCGCAATTTGATTGTTTCCGCTAAATTCCGATAAATAAACGGCGGCTAATACGCCTACGGGAACTGCGATCGCAGTGGAAATGCCAACAACAATTAAAGTACCGATAATCGCATTAGCAATACCGCCTCCCGATAATCCTGGCGGTGGCGGAAGCTTGGTAAACAAATCTAGATTTAAGCGACTGAACCCTTGTACGGCGACATAAATCAGCACTGCGAACAAAGGAATCAGCGTTAAAATCATACAAGCTGTTGCCAAACTCGTCATTACCATGCCAAAGATGGAACGGGGGGCGCTTGTTTTTTTCTTAAGGCTACTGCTTAAATTATCGTAACCTGTCTCTTCGATCCCGCTAGACATACAAATAAATTTGAAAATTTTTTAGTATTTGGCTTTCACTTGGTTGACGATGTATTCTGCCAAAATATTGACGACTAAGGTTAAAATCAACAAAACCAAACCAGCATACATGAGGGCAGAAACCTGCATTCCCGATGCTTCAGCAAACTGATTTGCCAGCAGCGAGGAAATTGTATTAGCTGGAGCTAATATAGAAAAATTGATTTGGTTAGAGTTGCCGATAATCATCGTTACTGCCATCGTTTCTCCCATTGCACGACCTAGTGCTAACATGATTCCGCCGACGATTCCAGAGAATGCAGCCGGAATGAGGACGCGAAAGATGGTTTCCCAACGAGTTGCTCCTAACCCTAACGAAGCTTGCCGCAACTCAGGCGGTAGCGAGTAGAGAGAATCGCGAGATATGGCGGTGATAATCGGTAATATCATTATGGCTAGAACGACACCTGCTGGCAACATTCCAGGGCCAGCGGGGGGAGTGCTAAAGAGAGGAATCCAACCCAAACTATTATGCAGCCACATTCCGATGGGTCTAATCAGGGGAATTAATACGAAAATGCCCCATAAACCGTAAACTACACTAGGAATTGCCGCCAACAATTCGACCATAAAAACAAGAGGCATCCGCACCTTCAGCGGAATAAAGTCTTCGCTCAGAAAAATAGCGGTTCCAATGCCTAAAGGAACGGCAATAAGCAGAGCAATGGCAGAACTAACTAACGTTCCGTAAATGACCGGTAATGCCCCATATTGTTCTCTTCCCTGTACGGGATTCCAGGCACTAGTGGTTAAAAAGCTTAAGCCATAGGCTTGTATGGCGGGGAGCGATCGCAAAAAAACCACCGTGGCGATCGTTAATAAAATTACGCCAATTGCGACAGCAAATGCTAACGTTAACCCGATAAACGCGCGATCGAGTCTTTTTTCAGCTTTGAGCGAACGAGAGCGATTCGGAGTGGAGTTTGAGTAAACTGGTGAAGTCACAAAATAACCAATCGTACAAATCTATTTTAACAAATGTATGGAGAAATACAGTTTAATTTCTCCATTTAAGTCTGGTTAATTTACCTTGATTTGGTAATCTGGGCTAATTTTATCGGCAGTTGCCGCTACTTTTTCGATGACATTCTTAGGTAGCGGTACGTATCCTAAAGCAGCGGCTTGCTCTTGACCCTTGGTTAACCCATATTGAATCATAGCTTCCATCGCGATCGCTTTTTGCGGATCGTCGTATTTTTCGTAAACCAACATCCAAGTATAGGTAACGATGGGATAAGAATTTTCCCCTTCTGGGTCGTTAATAAATGCTCGAAGGTTTTCTGGTAACTGAACCGATGCTAGCGTTTCGGATGCCGCTTGTTCGTTAGGTGCGATAAATTTGCCTGCCTTATTCTGCAACGTTGCCATAGTCAAATTGTTATTCTTGGCATAGCCATACTCGACGTAGCCAATAGCACCCGCATTTTGTTGAATGGCAGCCGTTACGCCTTCATTACCTTTGCCACCAATAAACTTTCCTTGAGCAGTCGGCCACTCTACCGTTTTTCCAGAACCTATCGATTTTGCCCATGATTCGTTAATCGAAGCGAGGTGTTCGGTAAATACGCCAGTCGTTCCGCTACCGTCGGAGCGATGTACTACGGTAATTTCTTGGTCGGGAAGTTGTACGCCTGGGTTTGCTTCAGCAATTTTGGGGTCGTTCCACTTGGTAATTGTTCCGTTAAAAATACCAACATAAACGTCTCTAGGCAGTTGCAAGTTCTCAACTCCAGGCAAGTTGTAAGCCATAACGATACTTCCCGCTGTCATAGGCAGCAGCAATACGCCTCGACTGACTTTGGCTATTTCTTCGTCTTTCATTGCTACATCGCTAGCGCCAAAGTCTACCGTTCCCGCTGTAAACTGTTCGACTCCCGCGCCGCTACCAACCGATTGATAGTTTACTTGAAGTTCGGGAACTTCTTGATTGAGTTGAACGAACCAGTTTTGATATAAAGGAGCAGGGAAAGAAGCGCCTGCTCCGGTTAGAGCAACTTGCCCGGTGAGTGGCGGCTTTTCCATCGGAGCCGAGGCGTTTTCTGCTGGGGTTGCAGTGCCTTCGGTTCCAGTTGCGCCAGGAGTTTGAGTTGTTGTATCGCTACCGCCGCCACAAGCAGTCAAGCTGGCTGCGAAAGCTAGCGTACAAATAGAGGCAGTTATTTGATAAGAACGCTTGATTAAACCAGAAGAACGAGCAATCATATTTTAGAATTTGTTAACTTAGTAAACCTTATCAATCTTACGACAGAGGATATATGTTGTTGGTAAACAACAGGTTAAGAACTTTTTGGAGAATTCTTCAGCTTGGACAATTAACAATCGTAACAGTGAATTTTTAATCGTCGATTGAGACAAGTTTTAATTTAATTTTTTAAGGTTTATTTTAGAATTTTTGAGAGTTTAATCTGTCTTAAATCTTTTCGAGGAAAAATTTCAAATTATTAAACAATTGAGTTTGTTAGTCTTATCTTAAACTCCAAGGGTTAAGGTTAATTTAAATTAAAAAATCTTTTGAATTAAATATGTTTGAGGTGGAGAGATGAGTAAGATAACAGGAAAAAGATCTCTCAAGATAATAACCTTAGCAATAGCAATAGGGGCAACTGCACTTTTAGGCTCTTGTGCTACAGTTTCTACATTAGATAAACCGATAAAAATTGATGGTTCGAGTACCGTTTATCCAATCTCCGAAGAAATTGTCCGAGAACTGCAAGCGCAAGCCGCTAATAAATCAATCGAACAGAGCGATATCTCTGTAAATTTTTCGGGAACGGGAGGCGGATTTAAAAAGTTTTGTGCCGGAGAAATAGAAATTGCTGCTGCTTCGCGTCCCATTTTGAGTGAGGAAATGCAAGCTTGCAACAATGCGCAAATAAGATATATAGAATTACCTATCGCCTTCGATGCGCTGACTATCGTCGTGAATTCTCAAAATAACTGGGCTGAGAATTTGACAGTAGAAGAATTGAAAAAAATCTGGGAATCAGACGCAGAAGGAAAAATTACTAATTGGCAACAAGTACGAGCATCTTTTCCCGATCGCCCCCTACAATTATACGGCCCCGATCGAGAGTCGGGAACCTATGATTATTTTACCGAAGCGATCGATAAAGCCAGAGGAGCCAGTCGTCAGGACTATACTGCTAGCGAGGATGACGAGGTTATCGTCAATGGGGTAACGAACAATCCAAATGCTTTGGGATATTTAGGTTTTTCCTATTACGAACAGCATACCGATAAACTAAAATCCGTTGCGATCGATAGCGGCAAAGGCGCGGTTATCCCTTCGCGAGAAACGGTCGAAACCGCCCAATATCAACCGCTATCTCGTCCTCTGTTTATCTACGTCAACGCTCAAGCGGCACAAGACAACCCCGCACTTGAGACCTTTGTAGAAGCTTATCTCGAAAAAGCGCCAGAAGTTGTCAGCAAGGTCGGTTATATCCCCTTACCAGAAGAAGGATATCGATTAGCTAAAATCCATTTTGAAAGAGGCAAAGTAGGAACAGTCTTTGATGGAAAATCGGAATTTAATCTGACTATTGGCGAATTATTGCGCAAACAAGCGAAATTTTAAGAGTCATCTAGCTTTGGAATGTAGGGGTGCAAGAAATCTGCTGCCCTACATAGCTTTTCAATCTCTAATTTGTAGAAGTCCCAAAAATCGCGATCGCTAATCTATGCTAGAAAAAGAAGAGTTAGCAACGATATTGGATCGGTTATGCCAACTAAAATCGTCTGGCAACAAGACAGTAATAATCCCGATAATACCAATAACTTTACCCTCATCAAACAGTGGTGGGCAAGTCTCAACGCTCAAGAAATGACTTGGCAGCAGCGATTAATCCCTGAAAGTGGAAACCTCGATGAAATTAACTGGGAGTCACAACGCTTTGACGAAAAATTTGCCCTACAACTCCCCGAAATTCGAGGGATTACTTTATTTTGGTACAAGCCTGATTCAAATAACGAACGCAGTATTACGGTCAAAAAATTAGAACTCGACACTACACGCCAAAAGCTTTATATTTATCCTCAATCGCAACCCCAATTAATCATTCGCATTGGCAAGCCAGATATTAATTATCAGACGATAGAGTTAAAAGATCCGCTCGTTGCAGGGACTTCTTTAGGCGATAATTGCGTTCTATTGTTGCGAGATCCCGAACGACAAATAGAAATAAAACTTACGCTGAGTCGCTACAGTGTTGGTCAATTGCTCGAAAGTTTGCCTGGTTCAAATCCACCCGATTAACAGTGACCAGTGACCAGTTAGATCGATGATGAAAAAAAATTCCCCTATCCTAATTTTAGATAGGGGAAAAAACATTGGTCTTTGTAACATTTAGCTTGCTACTACAGTTTTACTCCACATTCGGGACAGAATTTGTTGCTCGGAGTATTTATTGCTCCACAGTGATTGCAGACGATTGGCGCGTTTTCTACAACGGGGGTTTTTGGTTCTGGCAAACCAACCATCTGTGCGTTGCTCTTGCCTGGAGCTACCATTGGATAGCAGTTTTCATCCTTAGTGACGTGTGCATCGACTAAAACCGGGCCATCGTGTGCCAGCATCTCGGCAATTTTATCGCTAAGTTCGGTGCGATCGCGAATTGTAATGCCTTTGATCCCGAATGCTTGTGCTAATAGCTCGAAATTAGGCGATCCGACTTCCATATTAGAAGAAGAATAGCGCTCGTCATAGAATGCCTGCTGCCATTGACGCACCATCCCTTGCCAGCCGTTATTGATAATTACAGTCTTGACATTAATCTTAAACTGTGCTAAAGTCGCTAACTCTTGCAAGTTCATTTGGAAGCTGGCATCGCCGCTAATGCAAATAACTTCTTTATCTGGGACTGCTAGCTTTGCTCCCATTGCCGCAGGCATTCCATAGCCCATCGTTCCCAGTCCAGCACTAGAAATCCAGCGGCGGGGGCCAGCTTTGAGAAACTGAGCCGCCCACATTTGATGTTGTCCTACATCAGTTGTAAAGTAGCCGTAGGGAGCCTGACGACCGATTTCTACGATAACTTCTTGAGGAGAGATGCTATTGTCGTAGCGAGGAACGGGTAAAGGATAGTCTTCGCGCCAGCGTTGAATGCGCTCTAACCATTCTTTTGTGCGTCCCCGAAGTGAAGGGAAATCTAATTCTCTGGCTCGTTGTAATAATTGTTCTAAGACTTGGCGCACGTCCCCAACGATAGGGACTTCGGGAGTGCGATTTTTGCCGACTTCTGCGGGGTCGATATCGATATGAATGACCTTGGCGCGAGAGGCGAATTCATCTAGTTTACCCGTAACGCGATCGTCAAATCTCGCGCCTACGGCAATTAATAAATCGCATTCGGTCACTGCAAAGTTAGCATAGGCCGTTCCGTGCATTCCCAACATACCAACGGAAAGGGGATTATTTTCATCAAACGAGCCTAATCCCATTAGCGTAGTGGTGACGGGAAGCTCAAAACGTTCGGCTAATTCGTGAATTTGGGCGTGTGCGTTAGATGCGATCGCGCCGCCGCCGACATATAATAAAGGTCGCCTGGATTCTTCGAGCAGATTTAAAGCCGCGTTAATTTGACGGGGATTGCCTTTAACGGTAGGACGATATCCAGGAGTTTTAACATTTCCTGGCTCGACGGGTATGTAGTCGCACTCTTCTAAACCTACATCTTTGGGAACGTCGATTAAGACAGGCCCCGGACGACCCGTACTGGCGATGTGAAAAGCTTCTGCAACAATCCTAGCCATGTCGCTAGCTTGGCGAACGACATAAGAATGTTTGACAATTGGTAAGGTAATGCCATAAATGTCGGTTTCTTGGAAAGCATCCGTCCCAATTGCAGCGCGCGGAACCTGACCCGTTATCACTACCATCGGAATAGAATCCATGTGAGCGGTGGCAATTCCCGTCACCAGGTTAGTCGCACCAGGGCCAGAAGTACCGAAACAAACGCCTACTTGACCCGTCGCACGAGCATAGCCATCGGCAGCATGAGCAGCGCCTTGTTCGTGTCTGACTAAAATATGCTGGAGTTCTCCCCTAGCTTCAAATTTGTATAGTTCGTCATAAATCGGCAGGATTGCACCGCCGGGATAGCCAAAAATATGCTTAACGCCGTGACGCACGAGACTATCCATTAAAACAAAGCCACCAGTGCAACGTTGGGGAGCGGTTTTCAGAAGGGTTATTGTCGGAGGAACGCTTGAAGAAACCACAGGGCAACCTACTTAAAATTTGTCTAGTTTTTTTTGTAATTTTGTCGCTTATGATGCAATAAGCTCAAGAACATCTTTGGTATGCTCTTATACTTTTAAGTTTAATAGTTAAAGCTAACGCGACACCACTGTCAAGAGAAAATCTTTTTTGCTCTGGGTAAGCGCTTCGTTAAGCGCAACAAGAGAAAGCAAACATTATAAAACAAAGCTAAATGTTTGGCGTTTTAGCATTTCCTGACAAAAAACTCGTTTTCGTTACATTTGTTTACTTTGTGAAGCGACTGAATAATTGTAAACACAGACATATTCGGGACAGGCAAACAATATCGGTAGATTTCTTGATAATATCCTGAATTTTGCTAAAAAAATTTCCCCTTCCTTATTTTTAAGGAAGAGGAAATCAATTAAAGAGCAGCACTTTTCTAGAAGGAAGACCCTACTAGAAACGCGGATTAGTAATCGAAATCGCCGCCGCCAGCGCCAGCACCAGCAGGAGACTTATCTTTCTCAGGCTTGTCTACAACGATACATTCGGTAGTCAGTACCATACCTGCGATGGAGGCTGCATTTTGCAGCGCAGAACGAGTTACTTTTGCGGGGTCAACGATACCAGCTTCAAACATATCGACAAATGTACCTTGAGCCGCATCGTAACCGACGTTGAACTCTTTCTCTTTAACGCGCTCGGCAATTACCGCGCCATTTTGACCGGAATTTTCAGCAATGCGCTTCAGAGGAGCAAGTAAGGCGCGAGCAACGATAGTAGCTCCAGTTAACTCTTCGTTAGCGAGATTCTTGGGTGCCCAATCTTCGAGTTGAGGAGCGAGGTGCGCCAACGTCGTACCGCCGCCAGGAACGATCCCTTCTTCAACGGCTGCTTTGGTTGCGTTGATTGCGTCTTCTAGGCGCAATTTTTTGTCTTTCATTTCGGTTTCGGTAGCTGCACCAACTTTGATAACGGCTACACCACCAGCAAGTTTAGCGAGACGCTCTTGCAGCTTTTCTTTGTCGTAGGAAGATTCGGTTTCTTCGATTTGACGGCGAATTTGCTCGCAACGCGCCTTAACAGCTTGTTCGTTGCCTTCTGCAACGATGGTGCTGTTTTCTTTGGTGATGGTGATGCGGCGAGCTTTACCGAGCATTTCAACCTTAGCGCTTTCTAGCTTCAAGCCAGCATCTTCGCTGATAACTTGACCGCCAGTGAGGGTTGCAATGTCTTCGAGCATTTGCTTGCGGCGATCGCCAAAGCCAGGAGCCTTAACAGCAGCGACGTTCAGGACTCCGCGCAGGCGGTTGACTACCAAAGTTGCGAGGGCTTCTTTCTCGATATCTTCAGCAATAATTAGTAAGGGTTTGCCTTGACGGGCAACTTGTTCGAGGACGGGAACGAGATCTTGAACCAGCGCGATCTTTTTGTCGGTAATCAAGATCAGAGGCTCTTCCATAACGGCTTCCATGCGCTCTGCATCGGTGACGAAGTAGGGAGAGATATATCCCTTATCGAAGCGCATTCCTTCGGTGATTTCTAGTTCGGTGGTCATGGACTTGCCTTCTTCGAGGGAAATAACGCCCTCTTTGCCCACTTTGTCCATGGCGCTAGCAATCATTTGACCGACTTCTTCGTCGTTACCAGCAGAAATCGAACCGACTTGGGCAATAGATTTAGAATCTTCTACTGCTTTGGCGTGTTCGGCAATTCTTTCTACTAAGAAATCAGTTGCTTTTTCAATCCCGCGCTTGAGAGCGATGGGGTTAGCACCTGCTGCAACGTTGCGCAAGCCTTCTTTGACTATCGCGTGAGCGAGTACGGTAGCAGTTGTGGTTCCATCTCCGGCAACATCGTTAGTTTTGGAGGCAGCTTGGCGGATTAGAGAAACGCCAGTATTTTCGATATGGTCTTCGAGTTCGATTTCTTTGGCGATGGTGATCCCGTCATTAACGATTTGGGGAGCGCCAAATTTTTTCTCTAGTACAACGTTACGTCCTTTGGGGCCTAATGTAATGGCGACGGCTTCATTTAAGATATCGATGCCTCGCTCTAGAGCGCGACGAGCTTCGTCGTTGTAGATGATGGATTTAGCCATAGTGATGCCTCTTGCGAATAGATTGCGTAAATTGGGTGGTTAGTAAGTATTAAAATTTAGTAACAATTAAGCAACGATTGCTAAAATATCTTTTTCGGAGAGCAAAACGTATTCTTCGCCGCCGAGTTTTACATCGGTGCCAGCATACTTGGAGTAGAGAACTTTGTCTCCTACTTTGACTTCTGGTTCGGAGCGACTGCCATCTTCGTTGCGCTTGCCAGCACCAACGGATACAACTTCTCCGATTTGGGGCTTCTCTTTAGCATTGTCGGGCAAGAGAATTCCGCCAGCGGTTTTTTCTTCGGCGGGGCTAACTTTGACGAAAACGCGATCGCCCAATGGTTTGACGGTTGAAACACTAATGCTAATTGCTGCCATAAAATATCCTCCAGATTACTCTTCTTTAAGGTAGTGCCATTAGATTTAAATTTTTAGCACTCTCACCTTACGAGTGCTAATTTAGCGAAATGAAGTAGGTCATGGCAACTCCTCCTTAAGTACGGGTTTCCGAACTTTTTGACAAGAGTTCTTCAATAACTTC
>JALOOL010000516.1 GCA_025454425.1 Hydrococcus sp. Prado102
TTTCTTTCTTCGACTTCGGGCGTTTCGACATCGAGTATCGGTTTTTCGCTGACGCTAACGGGTAGGACTTTTGTAATCCCTTCTCTAGGAAGTCCTTCTCTAGCAATTCCTTCTCTAACAAACCCGTCTTCTTTGCCTCCATCGGGGCGACGGCGGCGGCGGCGGCGATTGTTATTTGGACCAACACCTTGCTCTTGATAGTTGGGGTGATAATTGAGTTCGAGTTGTTGACCGATTTCGCCAGTAGTAAAATCAAATGGCGAGTCGAAGAAAGTATCTGATTCTTCCATCGGTTTTTCGGGCGATCGCGCGATCCCCACTGGCAGCGACATGGTAGGGGTTTCGAGGGCAACCGTTCCGCCTTCTCCGGGCAAGCGGGCTAAATGTCCCAACCCAGCACAGGTAGGACAAGTTTGTCCGAATAACTCGTAAATATTTTTTCCCTGACGCTTGCGAGTCAGTTCGACTAACCCTAATTCGGATAATTGAGCGATTTGCGGTCTGGCTTTATCGGATTTTAGCGCTTTGTTGAAGTGTTCTAAGAGTTTGAGTTGATCCCGCGACGAGTCCATATCGATAAAGTCAACGATAATTACGCCGCCGATATTGCGCAGGCGTAGCTGACGGGCGATTTCTGTTGCAGCTTCGCTATTCGTCCAAAGTACCGTTTCCCTAGCGGTAGCAGAACGAGTAAAGGAACCGGAGTTTACGTCGATAACGGTTAGCGCTTCTGTTGGTTCGATGATGATGTAGCCGCCAGAGGGCAAATCGACTCTCGGTTTGAGTGCTTCTCTAATCGCCGCATTGACGCGGAAATAGTCCAAAATCGATTGATGTTCGCGGTGGTGGTCGATGAGAACCCCTTCAGGCGATCTCCCGCCACTCCAGTTCATCAATTGCTGTTTGACTCGTTTTACCCCCGTACTCGTATCTACGACGATGCGATTGACATCGGCGCTATACATATCGCGCAATACTCGCTGGATGAAATCGTCGTCTCGACTTAGAAGGGCTGGGGCGCGGGTAGATACTGCCTGTTGCTGGATCGATTCCCATTGTCTTTGTAAGGATTCGAGGTCTTCCATAATGGCTTCTTCTGCCTTCCCTTCGGCTTCTGTGCGCACTAGTAAGCCCATTCCCGCAGGTTTAATGAGAATAGCTAACGCTCTCAAGCGGCTGCGTTCGTTGTCGTCTCGAATGCGTCTCGATAAATTTACGCCTTTGCCGTGGGGCATCAAGACGAGATAGCGACCGGGTAAGGTAATATTACCAGTTAGCCGAGGCCCTTTATTCCCCGTCGGCTCTTTCATAACTTGTACTAGCACTTTTTGTTGGGGTGCTAGGAGTTCGGTGATAGCGCCAGAGGTCTTTTTTAAACGTAACGGGCCGAGGTCGGTAACGTGAATGAATCCGTTGCGTTCGGCATCGCCGATGTTGACAAAAGCGGCATCGATTCCTGGGATAACGTTTTCAACAACGCCTAAATAAATATCGCTTACTTGTTGATTGCCAGTTGCGACGACTAATTCTTGAATTTGATCTTCCCAAAAAACGGCAGCTAGATGATGCTGCTCTGCAATAATAATTTGCTTTGGCATTCAATTTCCTCAAAATTTCTCGATTCGAGTTGCGAAAGCCTTATTTATGTGGTTAAGGTTCGCGTTTTTTATTTGACTTAGATTTAAAAGCTGTCTGGGTTAAATAATCTGGACTAGAGGTAAAGATGACAAGGAAATATAACTTAACTCATCAGGCGCGATTTTTCTAACCTAGACTAATTATCTGGAGCAATATGAAGGAAGTCCTTGCTTTTCCCTCTGGCATATCTTTGCCATTCGGGACAACACAGGCTTTTGCTTAATTTGTCAAAGAATTCTTAGAGATAAACTCTTTTTGAAATCTAGTTGCTGTCTTTATAGCTTAGTAAGTTGCTTTTAAGAAGCAAGGGGCGATCGCTTTGCTCTAAATCGGCTCTTTTGCTACTACCGAATATTCGGATAGCTTTTTTGCGGTCTTAGACAGCTAGCTCGTCTAGAACGCGACTGCTTTTTGTCTGTTGACAACCGCTGAAACTAGCGGTTCAAACATCGGGTAATTTTAACCTGAATATAACCTGAAATGGGCATCAATGACAAGAGATTGGTTTTGTCTAGAAATCTTAACGATCTTTCTACGGTTGCTGACTATCATCCATGATTCATTTGTTTCATTACAATTGTATCGTTATTCCTTCAAGAGCGGATCTTGCGGCAGCCTCAGCTACTTTAAGAGCGTATAGGCTTGCTGTCGGATTGGTATATAAAGGCGTTCCCTCCAATAAACAATCTAAAACCATTTTTGTATCTTTGGCGAATAGCCCTTTACGACTAGCCACCTCTAGCGGCGTTTTTTCTTCGCCTCGAATGAGATTTCCCGTTTCTCCTTCAAAGATCAGCACGCCTCGATCGCCATACAATTGAAAGGTGCGATCGCCCGCCCAAAATACTTCGCCTTTGCCATAAATGATATCTGCAATTAATCCATTGGTAAAGCGAAGTTGAGCGCTACACAGACTAGCAATATAATACCCCGATTCTAGCGCGTCCCAAAAGCGCGATTGACAGCTAACGGTGGCAACTGTCCCAAATAAGTCTGTCAGGCGATGGATGCGCGATAAAGCAGCAGTTAAGGGAAAGCCAAACATCTCGTAATTATACGTCCAGCGATGCGGAGCCGGACGTTGAGGCGTTATAGTAGCATAGCGACCATAAAAAACGTTGCCAATTTCCGATAGATGTTGGCGCATCGCTTGATGCAGTCCGCCTAATAATTCGATATGCTCGACGTGTAGGAGTTTATTTTCTTGTCTGGCAATGTCGATCGCCTCACACGCTTCGCGGTAGTCTAAGGCGAGAGGATATTCGGTTATGACGTGTTTTTGAGACTTGAGTGCCGCGCGGACAATTGCGCCGCGATCG